>DATBGF010000381.1:0-3913 GCA_036558145.1 Acidimicrobiales bacterium | reverse complement strand
CGCCGCGGCCACCACGAGCTGGTTGCTCACGTCCATCACGCCGGGGATGTCCCAGGCGTCGTCGCCGGCCACGCGCTTGGCTTCCGGCGTCTCCACCTCGCCGCCCAGCACGATGACACGGTGGTCGACGTCGACCTTGATCGCGGCGTCCTCGGTGTAGGGGTTCTCGTTGAGGCGATGCACGAGCGCGGACTTCATCTCGCGGTCGCTGGGCAGGTACTCGGTCGGAACGTCGTTCCAGGAGTACGTGGTGCGGTCCTTGCGGGTGATCCACGCCATAGCATCTCGCTCCCCATGGTGAGATCGGTGTGACGCTCCCAGGGCTACCCGCCGGCGCCCGCCGCTAACGGGAACGTGACGCCTCCGCGGCGAGACGCAGGTCAGCGGCCATCCCGTCCAGGGCCCGGTCGCGCTCCTCCGCGCCACGGATCCGCACGACCGAGGCGGGGTGCACGGTGACGACGACCAGCCGGCCGGCCAGCTCGTGGACCTGGCCCCGCAGCCCGCCCACCGCCAGCGCCTTGCCGAACACCGACCTCACCGCCACCGCGCCCAGGGCGACCACGACGTCGGGGTCGACGCGGGTCAGCTCCTCGTCGAGCCACGCCCTGCACGCGGTCACCTCGGTGGCGTTGGGGCTCTTGTGGATGCGGCGCTTGCCCCGGGCCTCCCACTTGAAGTGCTTCACCGCGTTGGTGACGTACACGCCCTCCCGGTCGATCCCGGCCGCGGCCAGGGCCGCGTCCAGGATCCGCCCGGCGGGCCCGACGAACGGCTCGCCGGCGAGGTCCTCGCGGTCGCCGGGCTGCTCGCCCACCAGCATCAGCGGTGCCGGCGCCGGGCCCTCGCCGAAGACGGTCTGCGTGGCGTCGCGGTACAGGTCGCAGCGGGTGCAGCCCGCGGCCTCCGCGGCCACGGCCCGCAGCTCGCCGGCCCCGGAGCTGCGCCCGACGATGGCGCCCACGTCACGCCTCCAGCATGTGGCGCCGCAGCTGGCGCACGGCCCGGCGCAGCAGCCGGGACACCTGCATCTGGCTGCACCCCAGCACCTCGGCGATCTGGGACTGGGTGTGCTCCTCGATGAAGTACATCTGCAGCAAGGCCCGGTCCTCGGCGGAGAGCCGTTCCAGGCTCTGGAGCAGCGCGGTACGGTTCTCGATGCCGACGAAGCCCCGGTCGGGCCGGCCGATCACCTGCTCGGCCGGGAGCCCGCTGGCGGGATCGGGGGCGTCGAGCGACGTGGTGATCCGGGCCTCCTCGGCCTGCAGGGCGTCGAGCACCTCGCGCTCGTCGACCCCGATGAAGTCGGCGATCTCGCCCGCGGACGGGGGCCGCCCGAGGTCGTGGGTCAGCAGCTCCTGGGCATCCCGGACCGGGCTGGCCAGCTCGTGCACCCGGCGGGGCACCCGGATCGACCAGCCCGCGTCGCGGAAGTGGCGGCGCAGCGAGCCGACGATCGTGGGCTTGGCGAAGGCCAGGAAGGGCTTGCCCCGCGCCGGATCGAAGCGCCGCAACGCCTGCATCAGCGCCTCGTAGGCCACCTGGGTGAGGTCGTCGATGGGCTCGCCGCGGCGGTAGTGGCGGCGGGCCTGGGCCTCGGCGTGGGGCCGGTAGCGCTCGACCAGCCTGGTGAGGGCGGCCTCGTCCCGGTCCCGGGCGTAGCGCACATGCAGCGCCCACATCTCGCTGTCGACCGCCGGGCGCACCGCCTCCCCGGCCAGCCAGCGCCGCTCGACCTTGTCCGCGGGGATCGTGAGCAGGGCGCGGGCCCGGTCGAACGCCGCGTCGGACGCCTCGAGGGCACGGCGGGCGCGGCGCTGCTCGCGGGCGAGGACGGCGGTCGTCACGGTTCATCCGTTCCCCTCCGGCGGCCCGCGTACACCCGCCGGCGGACGGATGGCGGTGCCCCACCCGGGGTAGGGCTGCTCGCGTCCCCGGACCCTAGGATCCCTGCGATGCTCAGATGACCGACCCGAGCCAGCTCATCGCCGACCTGCGGGCGCGGGTCGAGGCCTCGACGCAGGAGATCGAGCAGCTCGCCGGCGCCCTGGCCGCCAGCCGGGCCCTGTCCGACGACCTCGAGACCCTGGTCGACGTGCTGCTGGGCATCGGCGAGGTCGCGGTCCTGGTGGTGGACGACGACCGGCGGATCCGCGGCCTGAGCCGCGCCGCCGCCGAGCGGATCGAAGGGGCGGCGGTGGGCAAGCCCCTCTCGTCGGCGCTCTCCGACGACGTGTTCGAGGCGCTCTCGGCCCGGCTCGAGGACGGCGCCGCCGGTGCGCACGGGGCCGGGGGCGGTGCCGACATCTACCCGCTGCCCGGCGGTGGTGCCGTGGTGGTGCTGGAGGAACGATGAGCGGACTAGGCCCGTCTGCGCCGGGTAATGACAAGCCGACGGCTGAAAGAAGGATCATGGAGCCCCTGGCTGGCCGCGTCGAGCTCTCCCTTCCTCCCGACAGCAGGTACATGCGCCTGGCGCGGTTGATGGCGAGCGGTGTCGCCACGACGTCGGGCCTGCCGCTGGACGAGGTCGAGGACTTCCGCATCGCGGTCGACGAGCTGTGCGCGACGCTCATCGAGCTGGGCGACGGCGAGGTCGTGCGCCTGACCTTCGAGCTCGGGCGCGACGTCCTGGTGGTGGTGGGCACGACCCGGGGCGCCCCCGGCGAGTCGATCGACGCGGAGCGGCTGACGCTGTCCCGCCAGATCCTCGACGTGGTCACCGACGGCCACGAGCTCACCCGCGACGGCGACCGCGTCTCCTTCGTCGCCCGCAAGTACGTGCGCGGCGAGGGAACCGGCTAGCTAGCCCGCGAGCGTCTCGCGCAGGCCGGTCATCTCCAGCAGCCGGTCGAGCTGCTCGGACACCCGGCTCAGCCGCAGCGTGACACCGCGCTGGTCGGCGTCGTTGTGGGCCACCAGCAGCGCCCGCAGCCCGGCCGAGTCGGCGAACGACAGCCCGCTGGCGTCGATCTCGACGACGCTCGGCGACTCGGCCAGCAGGTCGTCGACCACCGCGCTGAGCTGGGGCGACGAGTGCAGGTCGAGCTCTCCCGACAGCTCGACGAACGCCGTCGTCCCGTCGCGGCGGGTGGCGACGACGATCGATTCCTGCGCATCGCTCATGGGGTCTCCCATCGGCTCATTCCTCACTGACGGATTCGATCTCCGGACGGGCCGCCAGGCGTGACACCCAGCGTCGTACTTCGTGGGGCGGACCGGTCACGGAGCTGACCAGCACCATACGCCCGTGGTCCTTGCGCAGCGCGAGCTCCGAGGTCGCGACGGTCCCGTCGGCCTCGAACAGCTCGACCACCTCGTCCGACGGGACACCGGGACGGAGCTCCACCGCCACGGTCGTCGATGTGTTCGTGTGGCGCCCGATCACCCGCCGGAGCGGCCGCAGCAGCACGAGGCTGCCCAGCAGCACCACCGTGGCCAGGGCGCCGGTGGCCACGTCGCCCACCCCGCAGGCCAGGCCGATGGCGGCCACCGTCCACAGGCTGGCCGCGGTGGTGAGGTTCCTGACGTTGCCGCCCTGGCGGAAGATCACGCCGGCGCCCAGGAACCCGATCCCGACCACCACGTTGGACGCCACCCGGGACACGTCGACCTGGACGGTGGAGTTGGCCCTCACCTGGTCGAACTCCAGGAACCCGAGGGTGGAGATCACGCCGAACAGGCCCGCCCCCAACGCCACCGCGATGTGGGTGCGCAGTCCGGCGGGCTGGTCGCTGGCCTCCCGCTCGACGCCGACCAGGCCGCCCAGCACGGCCGCGGCCAGCAGCCGCACCACCACGTCCGAGTCCAGCGTGAAGCTCGTGGCAGCCCACATCACCGACGCAGAGATACCCGCCGCGAGCGGTGCTCAGGCGCGCGAGCCCGTCAGGTGCGGACGTCGAGGACGAGCTGC
>DATBGF010000380.1:0-2339 GCA_036558145.1 Acidimicrobiales bacterium | reverse complement strand
TCGTGTACGCGCCCGGCGACCAGGACGCGCCGAGCTTCGCCTCGTCGCGGACCGAGTGCGACACCGAGGCACATCGTGCCGAGATGACCGCACAGGCGGGTGGGGCGGGTAGACCAGGCGGGTGACCGAGCCGGTTCGAGTAGGCCCACATGTGTACATCGCCGGCCGCGTGGCCTGGGCGGCGCAGCTGATCAACCAGTTCGCGACCGCCTGCGCGCTGGTGGGCGGTTTCGCGGCCGCCACGATCCTGGTGCTGCTGGCGCAGGTGGACCCCGGGTTCGGCACCGGCTGGCCGGTCGGCGCGATCGTGCTCGCCCTGGCGCTGGCGGTCCCGCCGCTGCGCGTCCTGTGGCACGGGCGCCGCATACGCGCCGCCTACGGGAATCCCGGGCGGCTGCTGGCGCTGGTCGACGACATCCCCGGCGCCCTCGAGCACTTCCAGAGCGAGCTGGCTCAGGTGAAGATCCCGCGGGAGCGCCGGCGGCTGCAACGCGTGCTGGCGGCCTGGCGGTCGCTGCTGGCGCTGCGCCGGGCCATGAACGCTCCGATCCTCGACCGGCTCGGCGAGCTGACCGAGCCGCTCCGGCCCCAGTCGCTGGCGCTGACCACCGCGGCCCTCTGGGCCAGCCTCGTCGTCGTGGTGGTGGGTCTACCCGTCGCGGTGCTGGCGCGGCTGGCGGTCGTCCTCCTCTGAGGGCCGGTCCGCCAGCACGGGCGGGAGGCCGAAGGCGGGGAACAGCGACGACCCGAACGTCGTGACCTCGGCGACCCGGCCGTCCACGATGCGGATCACGTCGAGCTTGAAGGCCCGGAACTCCGTGTCCTCCCACGTCCGCAGGTAGCTGGCGGCGGCCGGCATGCGGTTGGCGGCCGTGGGGACGAGGCGCCAGTCGCCCTCCAGCTCCTCGCCGAAGGCGGTGGTGAGCATGCGGCGGATGTTCTCCCGGCCCTCGAACAGGAACGGCTGGGGCGGCATGGTGATGCGGGCGTCCTCGCGCAGCATGGTGGCGCTGGCCTCGGCGTCGTTGGCCTCGTGGGCCTCGATGAAGCGGGCGAGCAGGTCCCGCTCCTCGCTGCTGAGCGACGTCGTGGACCAGTCGAGGCGCCGCTCGGGCAGGTGGTCGCCGAGCGTGGCGCGGGCCCGCTGCAGGGCGCTGTTGGCGGCGGCCAGGCTCACGTCCAGCAGCGCCGCGGTCTCCGCCGCCGACCAGCCGAGCACGTCCCGGGCCAGCAGCACCGCCCGCTGGCGGGGTGGCAGGACCTGCAGGGCGGCCACGAACATCAGCTCGATCGTCTCCCGGGACACGACCACCGCGTCCGGCTCGTCCGCCGCCGGCGCCACCTGGTCGAGCAGCCGGTCGGGATAGGGCTGCAGCCAGGGGAGGTCGGCGAACGACCCCAGCGACGGCGGCCGCCGGGACCGGTGCCGGTGGGCGTCGATGCAGGCATTGGTGGCGATCCGGTACAGCCACGGCCGCACCCCGGGACCCGATCCCTCCTCGAAGTGGCCCCGGAAGCGCCACGCCCGCAGGAACGTCTCCTGCACCAGGTCCTCGGCCTCGTCGTAGGAGCCGAGCATCCGGTAGCAGTGCACGTGCAGCTCGCGCCGGTGCCGGTCCACCAGGGCCGCGAACCCCGAGTCGTCGAGTGTCGCGGGATCGTCGATCCCGGCACCCTAGCGATCAGGCGAGGACCAGCCCGCAGGTCACGTTGACGTTGGTGGCGGTGATGCCCGCGGCCCGGTCGGACGCGAGGAACGCCGCGGTGTCGGCCACCTGGGCGATGACCGGCGCCCGCTTGAGCGTGGTCATCGACGACAGCATGGCGACCACGTCGGCGGCTTTGGGGGCACCCTCGCCGCCCACCTCGGCCAGCTTCTCGTCGGTGAGCGTGTCGGCCACGCCCGCGGTCCACAGGTTGAGGACCCGCACGCCGCTCGGGCCCACCTCGGCGGCCAGGTAGCGCATCATGTTCTCGATGGCGCCGTCGGCGGGACCGGTGCCGCCCATCATCGGGGCCGAGCCCTGGGACGAGCCGCTGGTCAGGCTGAGGATCACACCCGAGCCCTGCGCGGCCATCTGCCGGGCCGCGGCCCGGGCGGTCACGAAGTTGGCGGTGAGCCCGGTGGTGACCGGGCGCAGCAGGTCGTCGACCGCGATGTCGAGGAACGGCACGCCCTGGACGTCGCCCCGGGTCACGAGGTTGAACGCCACGTCCACGCTCCCGGCCTCGCTCGCCACGGCCCGGATGTGGTCGGTGACAGCGGGCTCGTCGGTGGCATCGAGGACCGCGTGGTCGGCGCTCCCGCCCTCGGCCCGGATGGCGGCCACGGCGGCCTC
>DATBGF010000379.1:0-3090 GCA_036558145.1 Acidimicrobiales bacterium | reverse complement strand
CTTCTTGGCCGTCGTTCCGGCGGCCTTCTTGGCGGACCCGCCGGTCCGCTTCGCCGAGCCGGCGGCCTTCTTCGCCGTCGCTGCGCCCGTCTTCTTGGCTGAGCCGGCGGCCTTCTTGGCGGACCCGGTCGCCTTCTTCGCGGTCGCTGCGCCCGTCTTCTTGGCGGAGCCGGTCGCCTTCTTGGCGGAGCCGGCGGCCCTCTTGGTGGTCGTCCCGCTCGCCTTCTTGGCCGAGCTGGCGGCCTTCTTGGCTGAGCCCGCGGCCTTCTTGGCGGGGCCGGCCGCGCTCCGTGGGGCGCTGGTGGCCTTGGCCGTTGGGGCGCTCGCCTTCTTGGCGGACCCGGTCGCCTTCCTGGCGGCGGCGGTGGCCCTGTCGGCCGCCACCTTCGCGGCTGCGGCGGCGGTCTCGGCCGCCTTCTTGGCGGCGGCGGTGGCCGTCGTGGCCGCCCTCTCGGCGGCGCCGGGGTCGGGCATCATCTGGCGGAAGACGGTGGCCGCCACGTCGGCGAAGCGGTTCACGAGGCGCTCGATGTCGTCGCGGGTGGCGAGGTCGAGGCTGCGGATCTCGTCGTCGATCTCCGACTTCACGGCCTCGAGCCAGCGTTCGCTGTTGCGCCGGCTGCGCTCGACGAGCTCGTCGATCGTGGCCTGGGCCTGCTCGGCCTGCACCTCCCCCTGCTTCACGAGGTCCCGGATGAGCGCCTCTGCCCGGGCTTGGGTCATGGCGGAGAAGGTCATGCCCGCGTCGAGCAGCCGCCGCAGAAGGTCGTCGTCGGCCATGGAATCGGAGGTTACGACCGAGTGTCCGCACTGGCAACGCGCCACGCGGGGCTACGTTCACTACCGATGATCCCGCTGCGGGACGACAACCCGACCCGGCACCGCCCGGTGGTGACGTGGCTGATCATGGGCGTGTGCGTGGTCGCGTACTTCTTCTGGCAGCCGACGCCGTTCGACGAGACCATCTCGGACACCCGGTTCACCGTCGAGCACGCCGCCATCCCGTGCGAGGTGATCCACGGCCGCCCGCTGTCGATCGACGAGGCGCAGGCCACGTTCAACTTCGGCAACACCGAAGCCTGCGGGATCGGCCAGCCCCGGCCGGCGGCCATCCCCGACAAGCTCGTGTACCCGGCCGTGCTGGTCTCGATCTTCCTGCACGGCAGCCTGGTCCACCTCGGCGGCAACATGTTGTTCCTGTGGGTCTTCGGCAACAACGTCGAGGACCGCATGGGCAAGCTGGCGTTCGCCCTCTTCTACCTCGGGGGCGGGATCGTCGCCTCGCTGGGCCACATCGCGGTCAACCCCCACTCCACCGTGCCCGTCATCGGCGCCTCCGGGGCGATCGCCGCGGTCATGGGCGCGTACCTGGTGTGGTGGCCGAACGCGCGCGTCCTGACGCTGGTGTTCATCGTCATCGTGCGCCTGCGGGCGATGTGGGTGCTGCTGGCCTGGTTCGTGCTCCAGTTCTTCACCAACCCCAACACGGGCGTGGCGTGGATGGCGCACGTCACCGGCTTCGTCTACGGCGTGATCGTCGCCCTGCTGATCTCCGCGCTCACCGGCGACTACCGCTCCCGGCCCACGCCCCAGCAGCGCTACTACTACTGAGGGACGAGCTCGGCGAGGCTGGCGGCCACGACGTCGGGCGCGGGCTCGACCGGCAGGTCGTCCTCGTGGGTCACCCCGGTGAGCACGAGCGCGAAGCGGTAGCCGAGCCGGGTCGCGAGCCCGCCGTCGGTCGACGGGCGGTCGCCCACCACCGTGCCCTCGGGCCCGCCCACCGAGAGGACGAGGTCGGCCATCGGCTGGTGCGGCTTGCCGGCCACGATCGCCTCGACGCCGGTGGCGTAGGCCACCGCGGCCACCAGCGCGCCCCCACCGGGGATCGGCCCGTCCGGCGTGGGCAGCGTGGCGTCGTCGTTGGTGGCGATCAGGCGGGCGCCGCGGTCCACGGCCCGGGCTGCGATGCGCAGCCGCTCGTAGTCGAACTCGCGGTGGAAGCCCACCGCCACCACGTCGGCGTCGCCGTCGCGCACCGGGACCGCGCCCCGGGCCTCCATGGCCTCGGCCACGCCCGGCCCGCCGCAGATGAGGACGCGCTCCCCCGGCTCGACCAGGCGGGCCGCGGCCATCGACGAGGTGAGGACGTCGCCGTGGGCGGGGATCCCGTGGTCCTCCAGCTGGGCCTCCTGCTCGGCGAGCAGCCGCCCGGAGAAGTTGGTGCAGAACACCACGCGCTCCCCCACGGCCCGCAGCCGGGCCACGGCCTCGGCCGCTCCGGGGATGGGTTCAGCGGACAGCCACACCACGCCGTCGAGGTCGAGCACCCAGGTCACGGCGTTGCATGGTGCCACCCGGGCGGCGCATGTCGGCAACTCCGGAGCCGTCTGCCAGGATGGGCGCGTGGCTCGCTTCCAGCCCTTCCCCGCCGTCCGCTACGACCGCGCCCGGGTCGACCTCGCCTCGGTCATCAGCCCGCCCTACGACGTCATCGACGACGCCCAGCGGGCCGAGCTGGCCGCCCGCGACCCCCACAACGCGGTGCGCATCGACCTGCCCGTCGCCGAGGACGGCCGCGACCGCTACGAGGTCGCCCGCGAGCTGCTGGCCGCCTGGCGGGCCGACGGCACGCTGGTCGACGACGAGCGCCCGACGTTCACCGTCTACCGCATGGCCTACCAGGACGACGCCGGCGTGCCCCGGCACACCACCGGCGTGATCGGGGCGCTGGAGCTCAGCCCGCCGGGGACCGACATCCTCCCCCACGAGCACACCACGCCCAAGGCCCGCTCCGACCGCCTCGACCTGCTGCGGGCCACGCGGGCGAACCTGTCCGCCATCTGGGGCCTGTCGCTGGCCAAGGGCCTCACCGACCTGCTGCCCACCGACGCCGAGCCGGCCGCCAGCGTCGACGACGGCGAGGGCACCGTGCACAGCGTGTGGGTCGTCGACGACCCGGAGCGCTGCGCCGCCATCGCCGAGGCCGTGGCGGCCCAGCCCGTCGTCATCGCCGACGGGCACCACCGCTACGAGACCTCGCTCGCCTACCGCGGCGAGCGGGAGGCGGATGGCGACGCGGGCGCGGCG
>DATBGF010000378.1:0-9036 GCA_036558145.1 Acidimicrobiales bacterium | reverse complement strand
CTCGACGAGGTGGCCGACGGCGTCGGGTTCATCGCCAGCTTCGGCAACGTGGCGGCGTTCGTCACCGACGGCGCGCTCGTGCTGGTGGACACCGGCAACCAGGTGCTCGCCGGGACGAACCACGAGGCGGTGCGCGGGTGGACGAACCTGCCGCTCGACACGGTCGTCTACACCCACGGCCACATCGACCACGTGTTCGGCCTGGGGCCGTTCGAGGCGGAGGCGGACCAGGCCGGCCGGCCGCGGCCCCACGTCATCTCGCACGAGCTGGTCCCGGCCCGCTTCGACCGCTACCGGCTGACCCTCGGCTACAACAGCGTGATCAACGCCCGGCAGTTCAAGCTGCCCAACTTCCGCTGGCCGAGCGAGTACCGCTACCCGGACGAGACCTACCGGGAGCGCCACGACCTCGACGTGGGCGGCACCCGCTTCCAGCTGCACCACGGCAAGGGCGAGACCGACGACGCCACCTGGGTGTGGCTCCCGGACCGCAAGGTGCTCTGCACCGGCGACCTGTTCATCTGGGCCTCGCCGAACTGCGGGAACCCCCAGAAGGTGCAGCGCTACCCGCGGGAGTGGGCGCTGGCGCTGCGCCAGATGGCCGCGCTGGGCCCCGAGCTGCTGCTGCCCGGCCACGGCTGGCCGATCGCCGGCGCCGAGCGGATCCAGGAGGCGCTCGGCAACACGGCCGACCTGCTCGACCACCTGGTGGACGGGACGCTGGCGATGATGAACGACGGCGCCCGGCTCGACGACATCGTCCACAGCGTGAAGGCGCCGGACCACCTGCTGGACAAGCCCTACCTGCGCCCCGTCTACGACGAGCCCGAGTTCGTCGTGCGGACCGTCTGGCGCCTCTACGGCGGCTGGTACGACGGCAACCCCGCCCACCTCAAGCCCGCGCCCGACGCCGCCCTGGCGGCCGAGCTGGCCGCCCTGGCCGGGGGCGCGGGAGCACTGGCCGACCGGGCCGCGGCGCTGGCGGCGGACGGCGACCTGCGGCTGGCCGGCCACCTGGCCGAGCTGGCGGCCCAGGCCTCGCCGGACGACCCCGGCGTCCACCGGGTCCGGGCCGACGTGTTCGCCCAGCGGGCGGGCGAGGAGCTGTCGACCATGTCGCGGGGCGTGTTCTCGTGGGCGGCCGACGAGTCCCAGGCCCGGCTGGCCGAGATGGGCGACTAGCGGATCAGCCCACGCCCGCGAGGTCGGCCGCGGCCCGCAGGTGGCCGACCAGGGCGGACAGCGGGGTGGCGGCGTTGAGCCCGCTCGTCGACGGCATGACGTAGACGGGGACGCCTGCCAGCCCGTCGGGCTGCACGCCGGCCACGGCCTTGCGGTCGACCGCGGCCCGCCAGCCGGCCAGTCCCACGAAGCACACGGCGCCGGGGCGCAGCCAGGCCACCAGGCGCGAGACCCGGGCCAGGCCGGCGCGGTATTCGTCGGAGCTGAGCTCGGCAGCGGCCACTGTGGCCCGCTTGACCAGGTCGGTCATGCCAAGGCCGTGCTCGGACAGGGCGCGGTCGGGGTCGCGGTCGACGGCCGCCAGGCCCGCGGCCCGCACCGCGGGCCAGAAGCGGTTGCCGGGTCGGGCGAAGCCGATGCCGGCGTCGGCCGCGTAGAGGCTGGGGTTGAGGCCGCACAGCAGCAGCCGCATGCCGGGGCCGACCGTGTCGGGCAAGGTGCGGGCGCGGGTGGCACGTGCGGTCAGGCGGGCATGGCGGCGGCCGCCGGGATCGGAAGGCGCTTCGTCGATCCGGAAGCCGGCGCCGACGAGCAGGTCGACGAGGGGGTCGGGGCGCCACCAGGTGAAGTGGCGGCCGGGGAAGTCGTCGTCGGAGCCGGACCGCTCGTCGCCGTCGCCCGCGAACACCGTGAGGTCGAGGACGCCACCGACGCCGAGGGCCCGGTGGAGGCCGGCCAGGGCGAGGGGGAGCGCGGCCCGGGGGACGTGCTGGAGCGACTTGCTGGCCCACACGCCCGCCAGCGCACCTGGCCGGAAAGGCAGGGCGGCCAGGTCGCAGGCCACCCCGGCCGTCCCCGGATGGCGGCGCCGCGCCTCGGCGACCATTGCCGGCGCCGCGTCGGCGGCCACCACCGGACCGCCCTCGGCCAGGTGGGGCAGGTAGTGGCCCGGCCCGCAGCCGAGGTCGAGGCGGACGCCTCCGGCCGGCAGCAGGGCCGCGAAGTCCGAAGCCCGCCCGGCTGCATCGGCCGAGCGGGCCTCGCCGTAGGCGACCGCGGACTGCTCGTAGACCTCGACGGTGGCGCGGTCGATCACACCGCAGTGTCTAGTGCCCTACCGGGGCCGGCCCGCATCCGGCTTGGTGTAGTCGCACACGCCGTCGGGGAAGATCTCCTCCAGCCGGGCCTTCTGGGCGTCCGTCGGCGTCCAGTCGCCGTAGACGCCGTGGCGCAGGGCCTTGGACACGGACTGGAGCTGGCACTTCCAGACGCCGCCCTCGAACGGCCCGCCGGACTCCCGCCGGGACGTCGAGTAGATGGGGAAGCGCTGCGTGCAGGCGCCGTCGGGCCGGTTGTCCAGCACGCCGCTCCACACCGGCGACCCGGAGGCGATCAGGTTGCCGGAGGTGTCGAAGCACGAGTCCACGGCCCCGGCGGGCCGGTTGCGGGCCACGCTGCGGTCGGGGTGGGCGTGGATGTTGGCCATCCACTCGTCCATGACCTCGAACGCCATCGGGGTCTGGTCGAAGGCCACGGCCGGGCGGGCGTCGGTGAACCAGATGACCTGGTTGCCGGCGTCGTCGTCGACGTTGAGCATGCGCTGGCGGGCCACGAAGGACTCCTCCGTGTGGTGCATGTCCAGCTCGTCCTCGAGGTAGTGGCGCCAGTCGATGATGGGGATGTCGACGTCACCCTGGAACTCCATGCCCGACGTGTAGGCCGCGTGCATGGCGTCGAGGTTGCCGACGTGGCGAGCCGCCGGGGTGACCCCGCCGTCGGGGCTCAGGTTCATGTTCCGTGAGCTCCAGGGGTCGAAGTTCTCGGGCGACAGCGCTCCGTTGAACGGGAAGCCCTCCGGCACCATGTCGGCGGTGTCCTTCCAGCTGCCGACCTGGGCGTTGAGGTCGAGGAACTCGGCGGGGGAGATGGTCCCGGCCTTGAGCGCCTCCAGCCCGTACTGGACGCCCACGTTGTCCCACGGCACCCGGGCGAAGCCGTCGTCGCCGGTCCCGTAGATGTTCACGGTGTCGCCCCAGTGGGTCCACTCGACGCCGGCGGATCCCTGGGCCAGCTTGTCGAGATCCTGGACGTTCGTGTACGTCGGGTTCAGCGCCAGCGGGGTGAGGCCGAACCAGCCGGGCTTGCACTCCATGAGCGCTGGGGCGGGCGAGGCCGGGTCGCGGTCCATGACCTGGTACCCGAACGCCGCGTACAGCTGGTAGAGCCCGTTCCACTGGTTGATCTCGCCGGGCGAGAGGTTCTTGGGGAAGTTGGTGCCGTTGAGCCCGATGATGGCCTGGCGGACCTCGGGGTCCTTCCAGTGGGCGTTGTTCCGGTCGACGACGTCGAAGTAGTGCTCGAGCAGCTCGCAGTCGCCCACGCTGATCGTCTGGGTGACCATGTCCGGGTACGAGTACTGGGCGATGGCCGCGTCGATCAGCCCGGGGTGGTTCTGGGCGTAGACGTACTGCTGGATGGCGCCGCCCGAGCCGCCGACGGCGACGGTGTAGTCGGGCACGCCGTGGGTCTCGACGGTGTGCTCCTTGAGCATGAGCGCCGTCTCGCCGCCGACCTGCAGGTTGTAGTGGGTGCTGGTGCGGGTGCCGCTGGACCACATCACGCCGTAGCCCTGGCCCAGCAGTTGGGCCGGCAGCATGCTGCCCTCGGACGTGGTGCCCTGGGAGTGCCCGATGCCCACGCCGCCGTCGAAGCTGAAGACCAGCCGCCGGTTCCACAGCGAGTCGTCGGGGGCGGTGGGGCTGGCCTCGCCCACCGGGGCGAGGAAGGCGACGCTGTAGACGAAGCGGTTGATCGTGCCCCGCTCCCAGCGGACGACGAAGGGGACGGTCTTGCCGTCCATCGTGGTGGTCGTGGCCACGTCGGCGGGGGGCGTCGCCGGGTTGTCCAGCCAGTGGAAGCGGCCGTCGGTGGCGGACCGGTAGACGTAGCCGTAGCGGGTGGTGGCGCTGCAGTCGCGGGACCAGCCCACGATCGTGGCGGCGGCCGTCGGGTAGCCCCGGCCGTCCTGGGGATAGCTGCCGTCGGGCGCCTCGGCGGCCACCGGGATGCCGAAGTGGTCCTGGTTGTCGACCAGCGGCTGGCCCAGGATCATGCGGCCGTCGAAGCGGCCCCGGGCGGTGGTGCACACGAAGGGCTGCTGGTGGGGGCCGGAGAAGATGGGGCCGGCCACGGGGTGGTTGACGAGGGTGAGCTCGGCCGGCCGGGGTCGCCGGCCGCCGTCGGTGGCGGTCACGGTGAGGGTGTTGTCGCCGTCGACCAACCCGGTGACGAGGCCGACCAGCGCGCCGTCGTCCTGGACGGCGAACGCGGCGGTGACGTCCTGGTCGCCCAGGCTGACCCGCACACGGTCCGCCGCGAGCCCGTCCGGCAGGCCGACACGGACGAGGGAGTCGCCCCCGCTGACCTGGTCGGCCCGGCCCGACAGGACCGACACGTCGAAGCGGTTCGGTCCCGCGGCGGGCCCCGACGAGGCCGGAGCGGCGGCGGCCAGCGTGGTCGCCAGCGCGACCAGCGCCAGCGCCGCACCGGCGCCTCTGCGCCGCAGGTGGCGTCGCCGGCGGTCGGATCGCCCGATGAGAACCATGTCATGCCCCCCTTTGCCCGGGCTCGCCCCTTCTCGAGCCCGGTGGCGGGAACCTAGCGGTGACGCCTGTCACGCGCAACGGCGTAAGGCTTACTCCTGGTGCTCAGCCCTCGTGCTGGTGCGGCTCGCACTGCAGGCCGTTCTCGTCCACGCCGGCGAACCGGCCGCAGGGCGTGTCGACGATCCAGATGTGGAGCATGGGCGGCGTCGGCAGGAAGTGGCCGCGCAGGCAGACGCCGTTCACCGTCACGCCCACCAGGTGGAAGTTGTCGTCGAAGCACAGGTTGTTGTGGGTGTGCCAGCCGGGCAGGAAGGCGCTGTCCGCCGGGAGGTGGTTCATGTCGGCGCCGAGGCCGAGCATGTACATCGCCGCCTCCAGCACGGGGAGGTCGCCCGTGTTGCGGAACACCAGCGACTCCGGGACCTGCGGGTCGAGCGTGTGGCTGTCACCCAGGAGGCCGGTGTTGATCCAGTGCTGGTAGGTGCCCGGCGTCGTGCCGTCGAAGATGTACGAGTAGTTCATCAACGGGAGGATCGCCGGGTTGGCGAACTGCGGCATCGCCGCGGTGGTCCGGTCGATCAGGCTCTGGGCGAAGGCCGTCTGGTCCGGCGTCCAGTTGGGGTCGAACCCGGTGGGCATCGGCTCCGTCGGATGTTCGTGGCCCGGGTCGCCGGGGTTGGCGTGGCTCGGGTCACCGGGGTTGGCGTGGGACGGGTCGCCCGGGTTGCCATGGCTCGGGTCACCGGGGTTGGCATGGCTGGGATCACCCGGGTTGGCGTGGCTGTCGCCGTTCCCGTGGGTCGAGCCGCCCCCGGACCCGCTGGAGTGGTGGCTGCCGCCCGTGCCGCCGGTGTGGCCGGTCCCGGTGTGGCCGGTCCCGGTCCCGGATCCCGTGGTGTCGCCGTGGCCGTGGCTGTCGGGCGCGCCGGCCGCGCTCTCGTCGTCGCCGTGGTCGTCCATCTCGTCGCCGGACGCGTGGTCGTGGCCCTCGTCGTCGCCGGTCTCGGCGTGGTCGCCGCTGTCGTCGTCCATGTCGTGGCCGGGGGCGTTCATGTCGTGCTCGTCGGTCTGCTCCGACGTGTTCGTGTCGTCGCCGCCCTTCGAGCAGCCGGTGGCGATCAGGCTGGTGAGGAGGACGGCGCCGACACCCACCGCCACCGCGCCCGTGAGCCCGAGGCGGCCGGTCCGGCCGCGGCGGCGGGCCCGGCCCAGGGCGACGAGGACCGCGCCGAGGGCGGCGAGGACCAGCCCGACCAGCACGAGCGTCGCCGTGGCGCTCATGCCCGTCCGGGGCAGGTTGCCCTGTGTCTGGGCCGCCGGCGCGGCGGCCGCAGTCGCCGCCGGCGTGCCGGGGGTCGCCGCGGGGGTGCTCGGCGAGGCGACCGGCGTGAACGAGTCGCCGGTCGGCGCGGCCAGGCCCAGCGGGGCCAGGACCGCGTCGACCAGGAAGCGACTGGTGCGCCGGGTGGCGTCGCGCTGGCGCAGGGCTGCGACGTCCCCGAAGATGCCGTCGTAGCCGACGGTCTCGCAGACGACGCCGACCCGGCGCGAGTGGTCGCACGCCCACTGAGCGAGGAACTGCGGGGCAGGGATGTTGTTCGTCGAGTTGAGGGCCAGCGTCGGCATCTCGCCCGCGTCGTGGCGGCCGAGGTCGACCCCGCCGATCCCGACGGCGGCGGCGACGGCCGGGGTGCCGCCCACGCCCATCTGGCCGGGCAGGTCGGCCAGGTGCAGCGCGGTGGCAGCCCCGGCCTCGCTGCCGGCGGCAGCGATCGCCCGGGTGTCGATCTTGTACTGATCGGCGTGGTCACGCAGCCAGGCCACGCCGGCGACGGCGTCCTGGTGGGCGTCGAGGAAGGCGGCGGTGAGCCCGGTCGCGTCGCCGGACGGGCAGCACAGCCCCGGCCGCTGCCGGTAGTCCATGACCGCCACGACGTAGCCACGGCGGGCGAACGCCTCGGCGTAGGTCGCGGCGACGTCCTGGTCGGGGGCGTCGAACCAGCCGCCCGGGAGCCACACGAGCAGCGGACGGTGCGCCGCCGTGTCGCCCTTCGGCTGGTAGATGTCGAGCGTCAGCGTGACCGGCTGGCCCGCGGCGGTCGTCGTGGTCCGGTAGGCGACGTTCTCGGTGACGTCGACGTCGGAGAACACCGGGTCGAGGTAGCGGGTCTGTCCCGTTCCGGTCGACGGGGCGAAGGTGATCGGCGCCGACCCCCGCCGGGCATGGCCGAAGTCGTCGAAGGAGATGGCGACGACCTCGCAGCCGGGCGCGGCCCGGCAGTCGACGGGCGCGCCCTCGCCGGGCGTGAACG
The DNA here is from genome assembly GCA_036558145.1 of Acidimicrobiales bacterium. GTDB lineage: Bacteria > Actinomycetota > Acidimicrobiia > Acidimicrobiales > VFJN01 > ZC4RG19. The sequence continues at coordinate 1,937 of DATBGF010000378.1, read as the reverse complement.
TGGCGGCGACGCCGAGCTGGAGCGAGATCGTCCCGGCGTTGTCGGCCTCGACCTGGGTCTGGGTCTCGGGATCGCAGCCGCCGCCCGTGCCGCACACCATCACGGAGCCGGATCCCTGCTCGGGGAAGCCCGAGCCCGTGACGGTCACGGTGGCCTGGTCGGGCAGGTCGGTCGAGGGCGTGACGGTCACGCTGGGCCCGGGCAGGAGCGGTCCGTCGGGCCGGAACGCGAGCGGGACCCGGGCGGCCCGGGGCGAGTCGATCGAGTTGCTGGTGGCGACCAGCACGCACGGCTCCGAGCTGGTGCGGCAGTCGACGCTGCCGCTGCCGCCCTCGCCGGTGAGGACCGCAGCGAGCGTCACCGTCTGGGAGAAGGTCCCGTCGGGGTTGGTGCCCTCGACGAAGCCGACGAACTCGCAGTCGGAGAAGTCGGTGGCGCCCGGCATGCACTCCACGAGCTCGACGAAGTCCGAGGTGAACCCGCTGCCGTTGGCGGTCACGCTCTGGCCGTCGACGAGGTCGGTGCTCGGCGTGATCGACAGCGCCGGCGGGACGACCTCAGCGTCGGGGTCGAAGGCGACAGGGGCGATGCCCAGCTTGCGGGGACTGCGGCCGCTGTCGGTTGTCACGACGACCGCGCAGGCCCCGGGCTCGCGGCAGTCGACCACGCCGCTGCCCGTCTCGATGAACGTCGTCATTCGGAGCTGGACCGTGGCGGTCCGGTCGGCGGCGACGGTGAAGAAGCCGAGGGCGTCGAAGCTGCAGTCGGAGCTCGACGTCAGGTCGGCCTTGCACAGGAGCGCGAACCCGTCGTCCTCCCACACGAGGCCCGCGGCGCTCACCGTGACCACCTGGCCGTCCACCAGCCCCTCGTCGGGATCGACGGTCACCGTGGGGGGCGGGGCCAGCGGCCCATCGGCTGTGAAGCCGATCGGCACCTCGATCGGCGGGAAGGCCTCCGAGTCGCCGAAGCCGGAGAAGACGAGGAGCTCGCACGCATCGGGGCGGCAGTCGAGGTCCTCGGGATTGTCGGAGTCCGAGTCGGCCAGGATGGCGTCGACGCCCACCTCGAAGCTGACGTTGCCCGATGCGTCGGCGCCTGCCTGGTTGCCGGTGAACTTGCACCGGGCGAAGTCCAGGCCCGCACCCACGGGGCACTGCGCGACCGCGGCGGCCTGGCCCGCCGGCAGGCCGGTGACCGAGACGGTGACCCGGGAGCCGTCGACCAGGCCGGTCGCCGGCGACGCGGTCGCCTGGGGCTGGGTCGCCTGGGCGCCGCCCGGGGCGGATCCGACCGCCAGGGCTGCGGCCGCGGTGGCCGCCGCCAGGCCGATCGCGGCCAGCACCTTCGCCCGTCGCCACACCAGTCTCATCACCGCTCCCCACGTGTCGGTGCCCCGCTGACGCCGCCTTTGGCGCGGGTCCTGGTCCTAAGACGCGCCAGACCCCGCCGTGGTTCTACACAAGCTGAGAAAATTCTGCCCGTCAGCCACGAGCGGCGCGGACGGCGCCACTTTGCGTCACCAGAGGTTCAGCTGCTCCGTGCGCGCGGCGCGTTCGGCGACCGCCTCCCAGGCGCGCCCGCCGCGGGGGCCGGCGACGCGCACCTCCAGCCGGTCGGCCAGCAGCGCCCGGCTGGCGCCGCGCCCGTCGCGCACGCCCACGCTGCCGTCCCGCTCCCGGCCGATCACCCGGCCCTCGCTCCAGCGGGCGCCGGGGCGCTCGCGCCAGCGGACCCGGTCGCCGAGGGCGAGCCCCAGGCCTTCCAGCGGAGGCGGCGGTGCCCCGGTCATGAGGGAGGGGCCTCGCCGCCGCCGTTGCCGTCGCCCAGCGAGGCGGCGAGCCGGCGCATGCCCGCCAGCCAGCGATCCCGGTCGGCGGCGCGCCGCTGCTCGAACGTGGCCACCTCGGGGTGGGGGAGGATCAGGAACCGCTCGT
>DATBGF010000377.1:0-6513 GCA_036558145.1 Acidimicrobiales bacterium | reverse complement strand
CCCTTCTGGGTGCGCACGTGCACGACGATGGGCCCGTCGTACTCGCCGGCGTGGCGCAGGGCGCTCTCCAGCCCGGCGATGTCGTGGCCGTCGAACGGCCCCGTGTAGCGCACGCCCAGCATCTCGAAGAAGGCGGGCGGCTCGAACATCTCCCGCAGCGCGGCCAGGGCGCCCTCGACGCCCCGCTCCAGGTGCTCGCCGACCAGCGGGACCTCGTGGAGGATGCGGTCGAGGCGGGCCCGGTTGCGCAGGTAGGACGGGTGGAGGCGCAGGCGGCCCAGGCTGTCGCTTAGCTTGGACACCGTCGGTGCGTAGCTGCGGCCGTTGTCGTTGAGGATGATGATCGCCCGGGTGTCGGAGTGGCCCAGGTTGTTGAGGCCCTCGAACGCCATGCCGCCGGTGAGCGAGCCGTCGCCGATGATCGACACGACCCGCCGGTCGATGCCCTGCACCCGGAACGCCTCGGCCACCCCGAAGGCGTAGCTGAGCACGGTCGAGGCGTGGCTGTTCTCGATCCAGTCGTGCTCGGACTCGGCGCGGCACGGGTAGCCCGACAGGCAGCCGGCCTGGCGGAGGTGGACGAAGTCGTCGCGCCGGCCGGTCAGGATCTTGTGGACGTACGCCTGGTGCCCGGTGTCCCACAGGATCACGTCCTGCGGCGACTCGAACACCCGGTGCACCGCTAGCGTCAGCTCGACCGCCCCGAGGTTCGACCCGAGATGGCCGCCGTTGGCGGACACCGCGCGCACGATGTGGTCGCGGATCTCGGTGGCCAGCGTCTCCAGTTGGTCAGCTGTGAGTTCGCGCAGGTCCGAGGGTTGGTCGATCGACTCGAGCAGCATGCAGCGACCAACGCTATCGCCCGGCGCTGTCGGCCGCCCATGTCTGGGAGCGGGCTGATAGAAGGGCGGGATGGCGTATCCGCAGGTTGTGCCGCTCGACGATCTGATCCGCTACCAGCGGGACGAGTGCGGGAAGATGGGCTCGGCGCTCTACGCCCGGGTGCTCGACGGCGTGCTGGGCGATCTGGCCGCCGGCGGCCCGTGCGCCGCCATCCTCGGCCCCCGGGCGAACGACAACGTGAACACCGCCCTGCAGTTGCGGTTCCTCGGCTCGGTCCACCGGCTGGTGCTGGAGGGGCGGGCCCCGGCGCTGGCGGCCCACTACCCCTCCGCCGGTGGGACGCCGGGCCCGACGCTGGTGGCGGACTTCCTGGCGACCGTGGCCGAGCTGCGCCCCGAGATCGAGGAGCTCATCGAGCACGGCGTGCAGACCAACGAGGTGGGGCGGGCCGCGGTGCTGGTCGGCGGCTATGTCGAGGTGGCCCGGCGCGCCGGGCTGCCGCTGCGGGTGCTGGAGGTGGGGGCCAGTGCCGGGCTCAACCTGCGCTGGGACCAGTTCTGGTACGACACCGGGACCACCACGTTCGGCGACCCGGACAGCGGCGTGCGCTTCGTCGGCTGGTGGGAGGGCGACCCCGCCACCCGGCCGGACCTGGCCGGCGGGGCCGAGGTGGCCGTGCGGGAGGGCTGCGACCGCAACCCGCTCGATCCGACGACGGAGGACGGCCGCAACACGTTGCGGGGCTACCTGTGGCCCGACCAGACCGAGCGCTACACCCGGCTCGAAGCCGCGCTGGACATCGCGGCGCGGGTGCCCGCATCCGTCGTGTCCGCCGACCTGGCCGAGTGGCTGGAGGACCGGCTGGCCTCGCCCGTGCCGGGGCTGGCCACCGTGGTGGTCCACTCCATCGTGTGGCAGTACGTGTCGCGCGAGTCCCGCGACCGCATGCGGGCCGCGCTGCGCCGGGCCGGCGAGGCGGCGACGACCTCGTCCCCGCTGGCCTGGCTGCGGCTCGAGCCCGCCGGCCCGCTGGCCGACCTACGGCTCACCTGGTGGCCGGGCGGCGGCGAGGAGGTCCTCGGCCACGGCGGCTACCACGGCTGGCCGGTGCGCTGGGGGGCCGAGCTCAGCCCGTGACGGCCGCGGCGGGAGCGGGCTGCGGGTCGGTCAGCACGACCGGGCCCCACCGCTTCTCGTACCAGGAGGTCAGGACCCGGGCCAGGAGGTAGCCGATGCCGAGGCAGGCGAGGCCGCCGAGCCCGTCGATCCAGTAGTGGTTCGCCGTCACCATGATGTCGAACAGGGTGAAGATCGGGTAGGCGATGACCAGGGCCTTCAGCCAGCGGCGCCGCACGATCGGGGCCAGCACGAAGGCGCACCAGGTGGACCAGCCGATGTGCATGCTGGGCATGGCCGCGTACTGGTTGGAGACCGCCTTCATCTCGTCGCTGCCGAACGAGGCCCACCCGCCGTACTCGGCCACCGTGTCGACGTAGCCGTACTCGTCGCAGGGAGGGTCGCCGGCGTGGTCCACCCCCTCGGCAGCGTCGGCACCGGCGTAGACCGGGCAGCCGCCGTAGGTGCCGGGGTCGTCGAGCAGCCGGGGCGGCATCAGCGAGAAGGTGGCGAACCCCACGAGCGCCAGCATGGTGGTGAAGGCGAGCGTGTTGCGCCACACCCGGTAGCGCAGCGGCGCCTTCCGGTACAGCACGACCAGGGCGACGGCCGCCACCACGAAGTGGAAGACGCCGTAGTACACGTTCCAGAAGCGGATGAACCCGTGGAACGGCAGGTCGAGGTACCAGCGCTGGAGGCTGTGCTCGAAGTAGAGGTGGAGGTTGCGCTCGAGCTGGATGATGGCCCGGGCGTGGTGGAACGCCGGGTCGGCGTCGACCGTGGCTCCGGCGCCGGACCCGAACTGGTTCCGCACCGCCGAGTACCCGACGTACACGAGGACGATGTAGATGACCTCGTGCCACCAGCGCAGGCTGCTGCGGGGGCCGGACCGGGTGCGGGCGGGCGGCTGCGCCCCGGGCTCGTCGCCCGGGCGCGCCTCGTCGAGGGCGGTCATGTGGCTGCGTGGGTGTGCCGGCGCCCGCCTGCGGCGAAGGCCGGGGCCCCGAGCAGGCTGACGGTCAGGTTCAGGAGGTAGAGGAGCAGGCCGAGGGCGATCGCCTCATCATGCGCCACGCCCAATGGGCCGAGGAAAAGCACGAAGGCCCCTTCGCGCACGCCCAGGCCGGACATGCTGATCGGCAATACCTGGGCGATGAGCACCGCGGGGAAGAAGGCCAGCAGCGCGGTCAGCCCCGCGGCCTGGAGGCCCAGCGCCTGGGCCGCGGCCACCGCCGCCAGCACCAGGGCGAGCTGGTAGGCGAACCCGGCCACGAGCACGTTGGCCGCCGCCACCGGGTCGGACTTCAGCCGGTCCACGCCCAGGTGGACGGCACCCACGAACCGGCGCCAGCCGGCGCTGGTGGCGAAGCGGCCGCCGATGTGGCGCGAGCCGGCCGCGGCCAGCACGGCCACCAGCAGGACCAGGGTGCCGAACGCCAGGCCCAGGGCCAGGCGGGTCGCCGTGCCCAGGTGGCGCAGCCCGGGGTTCACCGTGAACCCGATGATGGTGATGACCGGCAGGACCAGCCAGCCCGTGAGCCGTTCCAGCACCACCGAGGCGAACGTCCCGGGCGACTCTCCCGTGTCCTTGCTCAGCCGGCTGACCCGCAGCACGTCGCCCCCGATGGTGGTGGGCAGGACGTTGGAGACGAACTGGCCGGCCATGTAGTGCGACATGAGGCGGGGGAGCCCGGCGCGGATCTCCAGCGCCTCGAGCACCTTCTGCCAGCGCACGGCGGACAGGATGAGCCCGACCAGGGTCAGCACGGCCGCGAGGCCGAGCCAGACGGCGGTGGTCAGCGACCACTCGGGTACGAGGTCCGACGGCTTGAACGACGGCACCTTGGCCACGAGCACCGCGAGCATGGCGGCACTGACGGCGATGCGCACCCCCAGCGACACCGCCTGCTTCCGATCCACGCTGACCTCCTGGGTTCGACACGCACGAGCATCGTCGGTCGAAGGCTCGCCGAACCGTCTGCCAGTCTACGTGCGCGCGACCCCGGGTTCCCCGCGGGTTCTCCTGGTGTTTCGATTGAGCGAGCTTGTCGAGCGAACCAGGAACACAGTGCCCTACTCGGCACGCAGTGCCGATCGCTCACTCGGGCATCCCGGAGGGGTGCACCAGTGAGCTACGGTGCGTGCGCCGTCGCGCCGGTCGCCGGCGTGGGGGCATCAGCTGGTCCATCGTGCGGGTGCAGGGCTCGGCCGACAGAGTCGTAGGTCGGGCGGGCGCGTATCCGTGCCCAAACGCCTGGTCACGGGCGGTGCGCTGCGCGTCGCCGTCCGGAGTGACCATCATCACCACCATGCCTGAGCCCGCCGACTCGCCCGCCGATGCGCCATTAGGGTCCGAGACCCTGGCCGGCGCCCTCGCCGTGACCCGCACCGTGGAGCGGGCCCGGATCGAGCTCCGCACCACGGTGGTCGGTGCGGGGGACACGCTCACGTTCGTCCACCGGGGCGCGTTCGAGCAGGGCGGCGCCCGGGTCCAGGCCGAGTCGGACATGACCGAGGCGGCGGCCACCCTGGCGGCGGCCGGCCAGCCGGTCGCGGGGGACTGGTCGCACCCGACCCGCATGGTGGTCGACGGCGAGACCGTCTACTCCCAGCTGGGGCCCATGGCCGAGGCGCTGGGACGCGAGCCCACCGACTGGACCAGCGCCCGGCTGATGGCCGTCATGGCCCAGGGCGCCACCGACAACGACGCCCTGGCGCTGGCCCTCGATCCACTGGGCCCGCTCGACCTGCTGGAGCGGCGGGTGGTGGAGATCGGCGAGGGCGACGGCGAGGACGAGCTCCGGGGCGTGCGTGTGGTCCACCTCCGGGCCACGCTGGCGCTGGCCGGCGCCACGTCCGACGGCGCCACCGAGCCGTCCCCCGGCTCGTTCGAGGGCCGGCTGCGGGCGGCCGGGGTGGAGACCCTCCCGGTCGACGTGTGGCTCGACCGGGCCGGCGTGGTCCGGCGCCTGACGGTCCGCCTCGACGCCTCGCTGGCGGGCGGCTCGTCCGAGTCGTCCCTCACGACGACATTCGACGTCTACGACGTCGGCGAGAACATCGAGGTCGAGGTGCCCGATCCCGCCGACGTGATCCCGACCTAGGACCGGTCCTAGGACTGCTCGAAGGTCCAGCCGGCGTCGGTCATCGTGAGGCGGTGGCGGGAGCCCGGGACGAGGGGATCGCCGCTGGTGTAGCCGGCATCGCCGTGCCACAGCGCGATCCGGGCGGCGTCGGTGACGGCCATGCGTGACAGGTAGACGATCGGCTCGCGCGCGCCGGCCAGGTCCAGGACGTCGGCCACGGATCCGGCCCCGGCCAGGGCGTGCAGGGTCACCCAGGTGGGCGCCACGACGTCGAGGTCGCCCCGGTCGCGGGCCGCGAGGGCCTCGCGGGGCGACAGCCAGCGATGGTCCAGCGTCTCGTGCCCGTCGAGCACGATGGTCCCGGCCGGGGCCGGGGCCACGAAGTACCAGGCGGCGTAGCGCCGGGCCTGGGCCGCGCCGCCGGTCCAGTGGCTGAACGGCACGAGGGCGTCGGGCGGGAAGACCAGGCCGACCTCCTCGCCCGCCTCCCGCACCGCGGTGCGCCGGGCCGCGGCCAGCTCGTCGGCGGGCCGGGCCGGGTCCGCATCGGCCGGGTCCACCCGGCCGCCGGGGAAGGCCCACATCCCGCCGTAGGCCAGCGCCTCGGCCCGCTCGACCATCAGCACCTCCAGCCCGCCGCCGGGCCGGTCCCGCAAGGGGACGACCGTGGCGCTGGGGATGGGAGCAGCAGGCTCGCTCAGGTGCACTTGTCCATGAACTTGTCGACGTCGACGACCACCCGGGTGACCTTCCCGGCGGCGATCAGGCCGCGGTCGTCGGACGCCGAGACCGAGAAGGTCAGGCGGCGGCCCTCGATCTTGTCCAGCCGGGCCTCGGCGGTGACGGCCCCGCCCACCGGGGTGGGGGCGAGGTGGTCGAGCTGGACCCGCATGCCCACCGTGGTGTGCCCCGGCGGCACGTGTCCGGCGATGGCCGAGACGGTCGCCTCCTCGCACGCGGCGATCAGGCGCGGCGTGCCCAGGACCGGGACTTCGCCCGTGTGCAGGGCCATGGCGGTGTCGGCGTCGCACACGTCGAGGACCACCTTGGCGGCCAGGCCGGGTTGGAGGGGCACCCGGGTACAGTACGCAGCCACGCCTCCGGTGGGCGAAAGGCCCGGGCCCGCACGCATCCCGGTCTGGGGACCTGCCGGGTCGTGCCCGCCACGCCCCCGTCGCTTGGAATTGAGGTCCTCCGTGCTCGACGAAGCGGTCATCCAGCGCACTCTCGGCGCTGCCCTGCGCACCGGCGGCGAGTTCGCCGAAGTCTTCGTGGAAGACAAGCGGTCCTCGGCGGCCATGCTCGACGACGGCCGGGTCGAGGAGCTGTCCTCGGGGCGCGACCGGGGCGCCGGCATCCGGGTGGTCGTCGGCGACACCACCGGCTTCGCCCACACCGCGGACCTCAGCGAGGACGGGCTGCGCAGCGCAGCCGAGGCGGCCGCCGCCGCGGCCCGCTCCGGTGGCGG
>DATBGF010000376.1:0-13074 GCA_036558145.1 Acidimicrobiales bacterium | reverse complement strand
GGGCCCACGCGCCAGGCGACGGAGTGGGCCCGCACCGAGGAGCGGATCGCCGGCATGGCGTCCGCCTTCGGCTCGCTGGGGGCCCAGGCGGAGCAGGCGGCCCCCGACGCCGCCGCGGCCTACCCGCTTCGAGGAGCAGCTCGCCCCGGGCGTTTCCGCCGCGTAGTTCGTCGCGGGCGTTGGAGATCGGCGCCGGTGGACGATGATCAGGTATGGACGCGGAGGCGAAGACGGCCCGGGTGGCGGCCGAACAGCTCCTCGACCTCTACCCACGCGCCCTGCCGGTCGTCTACGGGTTCCTGTGCAGCCGGTGCGGTGACACGACGCTGGCCGAGGACCTCGCCGCGGAGACGTTCTTCGACGCTGTGCGGGCGGTCCGGGGCGGGACGTCCGGCGAGATCACCGTGGCGTGGCTCATCGTGGTGGCCCGCCGCCGGCTGGTGGACCACTGGCGCCACCAGGCCGTCGAGGACCGCCACCTCCAGCAGGTGGGCCAGACCACCCCCGACGCCGTCGACCCGTGGGACGACCACCTCGACGTGGTGCGCACCCGGGCGGCACTGGACCGGCTCGGTCCCCACCACCGGGCCGCGCTGACACTGCGCTACCTCGACGGCCTGCCCGTCGCCGAGGTGGCCGAGAACCTGGGGCGGGGCCTGCACGCGACCGAGGCGCTGCTCCAGCGCGCCCGCCGGGCCCTGCGCGTCGCTTACGTGGAGGGAGGCACCGATGCCGGCTGACCCGCTCGACCAGCTGCGCCTGCCGGTCGCGCCGCTCGCGCCCCGTCCCCGCTTCGCCCAGGACCTGCGCCGCCGGCTCGTGGCCGAGCTGGCGCCGCTGCTCTCCGACCGTCCCGAGGAGGACACCGCCATGACCACCGAGACCACCGACACGTCCGTCGCCGCCCCCACGATCACCGTCGCCGTGCCGTGCGACGACGCCCGCCGGATCATCGACTGGATGATCGAGGTGCTCGGGTTCCAGGTCGGCGAGCTCCACGAGGCTCCCGACGGCAGCGTGGCGCACGCCCGGCTCTGGTGGCGCACCGGCAACGTGTTCGTCTCCGACCGCCATCCGGGACCGTGGAGCGCCACGGGGCCGATCTGCATCTGCCTGGCGGGGGACAGCGACGCCGAGATCGACGACCTCTACGACCGGGCCCGGGCGGCCGGGGCCGAGGTCATCCAGGAGATGGAGGACGCCGACTACGGCAGCCACGGCTTCGGGCTGCGCGACCCCGAGGGCAACATGTGGGCCATCGGCACCCACCGGCCGGCGGTCGGGCCCAGCTGACACACCGGGTGAACGCTCACTCATGACCGGCTAGCCTCCGGCCATGGTCGAGGACGGGGTCGTGGCCGGCATCGCCCGCCACTGGGACGAGGGGTGGAACGGCGCTGACGTCGAGGTGATCATGGCGCCGTTCGCCGACGACATCGTGTTCGCCTCGCCGTTCCTGCCCCGGCTGACCGGCGACCCGGACCAGCGCACGATCGACGGCGCGCCCGCGCTGCGCCAGTACGTCGTCGACGCCCTCGCTCGGGCCAGCGACGTCCGCTACACGCTGCACCAGGCGCTGGCCGGGACCGACACCGTGGTGCTGGTCTACACGTGCCACATGCCCGACGGCAGCGACAAGCCGGGCGCCGACCTGCTGCGGGTCGGCCCGGACGGCAAGGTGGTCGAGTGGCGCTGCCACTACGCCACCGACCCGACCCGCTGGCGCCCCTGACCGGGGCGGGGTCAGGTCGGGGGGTCGTCGGGGTCGGCGTCGGTGGGGCCGTTCTCGCGGGCGGCGAAGAACGACGCCACGCGGTCCCGGACGCCGGCGACGGTGCCACCCAGCTCCCGGACGATCGCCACCAGCGGGTCCTGCGAGTGCTCGAAGGCACTGCGGTAGTGGGCCGCGGCCTCGGCGGCTTCGGTCCGCATTCTCGCGTCCTTGTCCTCGCTGCGCCGCGGGTAGCGGCCCTGCAGGATCTGCGTGTAGCCGCCGCTGTCCACCCAACGCTGGAGCTCGGCCGCCCGCACCACGGCGAAGGGGTGGGTGGCGTTCTCGAGCAGGAGCAGCTTGAGGACGCTGTCGCGGACGTCGGGCGAGCTCAGGTACTCCTCGCCCTGGGCCCGGAACGCGGCGATGTCGAGGTCCGCCAGGTGGCCGCCGCTGGCCAGCTTCATGTGGCAGCGCAGGGCGGCTGCGGGATCCTGGGTCGCCAGCAGGCCCGCCCGGTCCGAGGACAGCTCGGCCTTGCGTGACCACTCGTAGAGCGCGGCGATGACCGCCCGCAGGCCGAAGGCGCCGATCGGCAGCCACGACAGGGCGTTCGACACCCGCAACAGCTGCAGGAGCATCGTCGTGTACAGGGCGTGGCCGGAGAGCACGTGGCCCAGCTCATGGCCCAGGACGAAGCGCAGCTCGTCGTCGTCCATCAGGTCGAGCATGCCGCTGTTGACGATCACGAAGGGGTGGTCGATGCCGAGCGCCATCGCCTGGGGGCGCGGGTCGGCGTACACATAGAGCAGCGGCAGGTTCTGGACGTCGAGCGTGTCGGCCGCCTGGGTGTAGAGCTGGTAGACGCGCGGGAACTGGCGGTGGTCGACCCGCACCGCGGACCCCAGGTACACGAGCCGCAGGGCCCGCTCGTTCCACAGCCCCGCCAGCTTGCGCAGGATGTAGTCGAAGCCTCGCAGCTGGCGGAGCGCGGTCAGCGCGCCCCGGTCGGCCGGGTGCTCCCAAGCGCGGGAGCTGACGTCGGTCAGCTTCACCCGCGTCCCGATCGGGCGGTCGTCCCCGCTGCCATCGGCCACGAGGCACACCGTACGGTCTCGCCGCGCCCCCGTGGGGTCGCCTTTTGAGCTAGCGAGGTGAGCCCGCGGAGCGCCAGGCCCGCCAGCCGCCGTAGGGGGTGAGATCGACGCCGGTGGCGGACGTCGAGGCGGCAGCGACGAACCCCGGGAGGACCCGGCCGTCCCCCAGCTCGACCCGGCCGACGGCCAGTTCGGGCACCCCGGCGGACACGAACCGGCTCCAGCCCGCGGGCGGCAGGGCCCACACGTCGACCTCGATGGCCGCCCCGCCGTCCGGGCCGGTGTCGATCAGGCCGGGCCGGGGCGGCGACTCGGCCACGAGGCGGAGCGCGTAGCGGGGCGCCGTGCGGGTCGTTCCCGCCCAGGTGGCGCCGCAGGCCAGCACCTCGTGGTCCAGCGCCTCGCCCCGCAGGTGGGCGCCCGCCACCACCAGTCCGACCAGGCCCTCGGGCACGACCGGCACGTCGTTGGCCGCGGCGACGGACAGGTCCTGCGCCAGCGCGGCCACCACCCCGTCGTGGGACGCGGGGGCGAGCAGCTGCACGCCCCAGGGGTGGCTGTCGGCCCGGGGAGCGACGGGCGCCACCGAGGCGCACAGGTCGAAGAGGTTGGCGAAGCTCGTGTAGGTCCCGAGCAGCAGGTTGGGCCCGACGGGGTCGGCGGCGACGTCGTCGATCCGCACCACGGTGGGGACCACCGGCAGGGCGAGGGCGTCGAGGGTGTCCCACAGCTCGGCCGTCTCGGCGCGGAGGCCACGGATGCGGTCGAGGTCGGCGAACGCCTGCCAGGCGGGGATGGTCGCGCTGGCCTCGATGATCGACGCCACCACCGGATCGAGGCCGGCCACGCCCCGGCGCACGGCGTCGCCCACGGCCGCGTAGCGCTCGGCCACGAAGGCGCCCCCGTAGAGCAGGTCGCCGCCGGTCCGGAACGGAGCGATGTCGACCGGGATCAGCTCCCAGCCCAGGCGGCGCATGGCGTCCTCGGCCGCGTCCTGGGCCGCGGCGGAGCGGTCGTCGCCGGCCCAGAAGCGGTCCTCGGGCCGCAGGACGCCGACACGGGCGGGCCGCCCCAGGGGCTGCCACCAGCCGTCGGATCCGGACATGAGGCCGGCCACCAGGGCGGCGTCGGCGGGCGACGCCGCGAACACACCCACGCAGTCGAGGGAGCGGCACGCGGGCACCACGCCCGCGGTGCTGATCCGGCCCCGGGTGGGCTTGTGGGCCGCGAGGCCGTTGAGCGCGGCGGGCACCCGGCCCGAGCCCGCGGTGTCGGTGGCCAGCGCCAGCGGGACGTCGCCCTGCGCCACCACCACCGCCGAGCCCGACGACGAGCCGCCCGGCACCCAACCCGGATGGCCCACCGCGTGGCAGGCGCCGTAGGGCGAGCGCGTCCCGACCAGGCCGGTGGCGAACTGGTCGAGGTTGGTGGTGCCGACCGGCATCGCTCCGGCCTCCACCAGGCGGGCCACCGCGGGCGCGTGGGCGGGAGCCGGGCCGGTGGCGTAGCCGGGGCAGCCCGCGGTGGTGGGCAGGCCGGCCACGTCGATGTTGCCCTTGACCGCCACCGGCACGCCCCACAGCGGCCGGTCCCGGGCGCCCTCGTCCGCCAGCCGGGCGGCCAGGGCCCGGAGGTCGGCCGCGGGCACGTGGTCGATCCAGGCCGCCGCCTGGCCCGAGCCGCGCCGGGCGAGCACCGCCTCGGCCACGTCCACCGGGGACCAGCGCCCGGCGGCGAGGCCGTCCCGCAGCCCGCCCAACGAGCCCAAGGCGGCGTCGAGGTCAGCCATCCGGCGTCACCGCCACCAGCGGCTGGCCCGCGTCCACCAGCTGGCCCGGGCGGCAGCCCACCCAGGCGACCACGCCGCCCTGGTCGTTGTACAGCGTGACCTCGGTCTTCATCGCCTCCAGCACGGCCACGCGGTCGCCCGGGCCGACCGTCGCACCGGGCACCACGGCCACGTCGCCCACCTTGGCCGCGAACGGGGCCGCCACCAAGGCCGTGCCCGGCGGCGGAGCGTCGTCGCCGGCGTCGACCGCGGGCGGGGGCGCCGAGACCAGGCGATCGGCCCGGTCCAGCTCGCCGCTGTCCCGCCAGCGCTGGCGCTCCTCGGCGAAGGCGGCCTGCTGGCGCCGCCGGAAGTCCTCGATCCCGGCCGAGTGCCCGGCCAGGAAGCGGCGGTGCTCGGCCAGGTCGAAGACCGTGTCCTCCACCGCCACCTCGCCCCGGCCCGCGACCATGTCGGCCCGCAGGTCGAGGAGCTCCTCGGCGCTCACCGGGTGGAAGCGGATCTGGTCGAACCAGCGCAGCAGCCACGGGTGCTCGACGGTGGTCTGGCGGAAGGGCCGGTGCCGCGACCACACGGGGACCGTGCGCCCCACGAACTGGTAACCGCCCGGGCCCTCCATGCCGTAGACGCAGAGGTAGGCGCCGCCGATCCCGACCGCGTTCTCCGGCGTCCAGGTGCGGGCCGGGTTGTACTTGGTGGTGACGAGCCGGTGGCGGGGGTCGAGCGGCGTGGCCACCGGGGCGCCCAGGTAGACGTCGCCCAGCCCCAGCACGAGATAGCTCGCCGCGAACACGATCTCGTGGACGGCGTCGATGGACGCCAGCCCGTTGATCCTGCGGATGAACTCGAGGTTGCTCGGGCACCAGGGGGCGTCGTCGCGCACGACCCGCATGTAGCGGGCGATGGCCTCCCGCGTGGCGGGGTCGTCCCAGGACAGCGGCAGGTGGACGATGCGGCTGGGGATGCGGACGTCGTCGCCCGCGCCCAGGTCCTCGTCCAGGTCGCGCACGACGTCCAGGGCGCGGTCGACCGTGAGCCGGTCGCCGTCCACGTGGACCTGCAGCGAGCGGATGCCGGGCGTGATGTCGACCACGCCCTCCAGCTCGGCCGCCTCCAGCCGGGCCAGCAGCCGCTGGACCCGCACCCGCAGGGCGATGTCGAGGACGGGCTCGCCGTACTCCACCAGCAGGTAGCGGTCGCCGCTGCGCCGGAACGTCACCGCCGGCCGATCCTCCGCGGCGGGGGCGCCAGCCAGCACCGCGGGGGAGCGGGCCGAGCGGAACCGCAAGGTGTCGCCCGGCCGCAGCTGTCCCAGCTTCCAGCGCTCGTCCGCCGCCACCGTGACCGGGCAGACGAAGCCGCCGAGGCTGGGACCGTCCGGGCCGAGGATGACCGGCATGTCGCCGGTCAGGTCGACCGCCCCGAGGCCGTAGGGCGTGTCGTGGATGTTGGACGGGTGCAGCCCGGCCTCGCCCCCGTCGGGCCGCGCCCACCGGGGCTTGGGGCCGACCAGGCGCACGCCGGTGCGCGCCGAGTTGTAGTGGACCTCCCAGGCGGTGGCGCACAGCTCGTCCATGCCCTCGGGGGTGAGGAACTCGGGATCGGCGTGCGGGCCGTCGAGCACGCGCAGGTCCCACTCCCGGCCCAGCGCCGGGCGCTCGTCCGCCGGCAGGGCGGCGGGGGCGAGCGCAGGATCCGCGTCACCGGCCAGGCGCAGCACGTCGCCCGGCCGCAGGGCCCGGCCCCCGTGGCCGCCGAACCCGCCGAGCGTGAACGTCGCGCGCGAGCCCAGGTGGCGGGGGACGTCGATGCCGCCCCGGATCAGCACATAGCCGCGGGCGCCAGGCCCGGCGATCGGGCCGCACGCCAGCGTCGCTCCCGCGGGCACGGCGACCGGCTCCCAGCCGGGGACCGGGGCGCCGTCGAGCACGGCGCCCATCCCGGCTCCCGCCAGGCAGACGACCGCGGGGCGGCCGAACCGCAGCGTGGGGCCATGGACCTCGCACTCCAGGCCCGCGGCGCCGGGAGCGTTGCCGACCACCCGGTTCCCGAGCCGGAACGAGCGGTCGTCCATGGGCCCGCTTGGCGGCACGCCCACCGCCCAGTAGCCCAGGCGGCCGGGCCAGTCCTGCACGGTCACGACGCCGACCGAGGCGGTGACCGTGACGGTGGGCGGATCGTGGTCCCAGCCGTCGTAGGTGGCGGTCGCGTGCTCGCCCTCGCGGAACGCGGGGTGGGCCAGCACCGCGCCCACCCACTCGCGGTTGGTCTCCACCCCGGCCAGCCGGGTGCCGTCCAGCGCGTCCGCCAGGGCGTCCACGGCCGCGGGCCGGTCGGGCCCGTGGACCACCACCTTGGCCAGCAGCGGGTCGTAGCGGGGGCTGACCTCGGTGCCCGCGTCCACCCAGGTGTCGACCCGCGCCGCGGCCGGGAAGGCCACCTCGGTGAGCAGGCCGGTACTCGGCCGGAAGCCCTGGGCCGGGTCCTCGGCGTAGAGCCGGGCCTCGACCGCGTGGCCGGTGGCGGACCGGTCGCCCGCGTCCACCGCCGAGGTGTCGCCCGCGGCCACGGCCAGCATCAGCGCCACCAGGTCGAGGCCGGTCACCAGCTCGGTGACGCCGTGTTCCACCTGCAGCCGGGTGTTGACCTCCAGGAAGTGGTGGGTGCCGCGGGCCGGGTCCACGAGGAACTCGACCGTGCCCACCGAGCGGTAGTCCACCGACGCGGCCAGCGCCCGGGCGTCGGCCGCCAGCGCGGCCCGCAGGGCGGGGGACAGGCCCGGCGCGGGCGCCTCCTCGATCACCTTCTGGTGGCGGCGCTGGACCGAGCAGTCGCGGTCGCCGAGGACCGCCACCCCGCCCCGACCGTCGCCCAGCACCTGTACCTCGACGTGGCGGGCCACCGGCAGGAACTGCTCCAGGAACACGGCGTCGGACCCGAAGCTGGCCCGGCCCGCCCGGGTCGCCCGGGCCCAGGCGTCGGCCAGCTCCTCCGGGCGGTCGCAGCGGGCCATCCCGATCCCGCCGCCGCCCGCGGTGGCCTTGAGCAGCACCGGATAGCCCAGGCGGCCGGCCTCGGCCGCGGCCGCCTCCAGGTGGGGCAGGACGCCCGACCCGGCCAGCAGCGGCACGCCGGCCGCCCGGGCCAGGTCGCGGGCCCGGTCCTTGTCCCCGAACGCCTCGATCTGGGCTGGCGTGGGGCCGACGAACGCCAGGCCCGCGGCCTCGACCGCCCGGGCGAACGCGGCCGACTCGGCCAGGAACCCGTAGCCCGGGTGGACCGCCTCGGCGCCCGCCGCCACGGCCGCGTCCACCAGCGCGCCGGCGTCGAGGTAGCCGCCGCCGTCCAGCCGGACGGCCCGGTGGGCCGCGCCGACGTGCGCCGAGGCCCGGTCGTCGGGCTCGTACACCGCCACCGAGCCGACGCCCAGGCGGCGCAGCGTGACGATGATCCGGCAGGCGATCTCGCCCCGGTTGGCGACCAGGACGGACTCGAACGGCGCGGGCACGGGGGCTCAGGCCGGCCGGGTGACGACCATCCGCACCGGCGTCGGGTCGAAGCCGTTGCAGGGGTTGTTGATCTGCGGGCAGTTGGACACCAGCACCAGCACGTCCAGCTCGGCCCGCAGCTCCACGGCCTTCCCGGGCGCCGAGATGCCGTCGACGATGCCGAGCGTGCCGTCGGCCTCCACCGGCACGTTCATGAACCAGTTGACGTTGCTCTGCAGGTCGCGCTTGCCCAGGCCGTGGGCCGCGCCGCCGAGGAGGAAGTTCTCCACGCAGGCGTGCTGGTGCTTGGTGTGGTGGCCGTAGCGGACGGTGTTGGACTCGCACGAGCAGGCCCCGCCGACGGTGTCGTGGCGGCCGCACGTGTCGTCCACGATCGTGAGCAGCGGCCGGCCCCGGTTGGTCATCAGCACGCTGCCGGTGGTGAGGAAGATGTTTCCCTGCGCCGCGATGGTGTCCGGAGCGCTGTAGCGCTCGACCGGGTCGCCGGCCACGAAGGCCAGGAAGTCGACCGCCTGGTTGCCCTCCAGGTCGACGATGCGCAGGTGGTCGCCCGCCGCCAGCGTGTACGTCCACGGTGAGCGGGCGGGGACCACTTCGTCGTGCACGATGACCGGCTCCGTCATGCCCGCCCCTCCCCGCCGGTGCCGGCGAACGTGCGGGCGGCGCGCAGCTCTTCGTCGGTGTTCTCGAACGCACGGGCGGCTTCGGGGCTCGCTCGCCGGGCCGGGTCGCTCGGGCTCGCCGGATCGCCCCGCCACGCCGTGATCCGGATCGGTCCGGCGGTGTACTCGGCCCGGGGGTCGAGGCGGTGCGGGACGGCTACCACCGTGACGATCAGGTCCATCTCGGCCCGCAGGACGACGTGCGCCCCCGGGCGGGAATCGCGCCGCAGGGTCAAGGCGCCGTCGGGCTCGATGCGCACGCCGGTGAACAGGTTGAGGTTGGGGGCCACGTCCCGCTCGGCCAGCCCGTGCTTGGCCAGCGCCACCACGAACCGGTCCCGCCCTGCGGGCGCCGGCGCCGAGCCGTAGCGCCGCGCGTTGTCGAGCCGGTTGGAGGTGCCGGTGAAGGTGTCGTGGCAGGCGCACGTGTCCTCCACCAGGGTGGCCAGCACCCGGCCCATGTCCGACAGCAGCAGGTACCCGGGCCCGGGGTAGGCCTGCCACTGGAGCTTGACCGTGTCGGCCACGTTGAGCCGCTCGGCCGGCCGGTCCGCCCGGTGCACCAGCAGGCCCGCGCAGGTGTCGCCGGAGACGTCCACCAGCCGCACGTGCGTGCCCCGGGCGACGGAGCGGGAGGCGTAGCCGCCGTCGCCGATCGTCTCCTCCCACACGACGTCGGCGGCTGCGACGCCGGCGGGCGGGTCGGCCAGGGAGGAGGCGGGGACGGTCGGTTGGGTGGCGGCCGCGGCCCCCGCCTGGGCGCGGGCGTGGTCGCGGGCCCCGTACGTGGTGGCGGTGTCGGGCACGGGGCGGCGGTCCTTTCAACGGTGGTTCGAAATCCGGGTGCGGG
Source organism: Acidimicrobiales bacterium (assembly GCA_036558145.1). Lineage (GTDB taxonomy): Bacteria > Actinomycetota > Acidimicrobiia > Acidimicrobiales > VFJN01 > ZC4RG19. The sequence goes on along the minus strand of DATBGF010000376.1, from coordinate 3,456 downwards.
TGATGCTGGCGGGACCGACCGGCGCCGGTCAACGGGTCCGGGCGCCAATTCACGGGCCGGAAACGAAACGCCGGGACCGGCCCGCGGCTCCGGTACGTTCGCTGCCATGTCCGGCCCGCCGCCGTCGCCGCCACCGTCCTCCGGCGGGCGCAAGCGCGTCGGGCGGCCCCGGGCGAACCCCCAGAGCGGCGACCTGGCGCCCCGCGACGAGATCATCGCCGCCGCGGCCCGCCTGTTCGCCGAGCGCGGCGTGCACGACGTGACCATGTCGGAGATCGCGCACGCGGCCGGGCTGCGCCAGGCGTCGCTCTACTACTGGTTCCGGCGCAAGGAGGAGATCCTCGCCGAGATCGTCGAGCAGGTGAACCGGGTCCCGCTCGAGTTCGTGCTCAAGCTGGAGGAGGAGGCGGGCGACCCCGCGGTCCAGCTTTGGCGGCTCGTCCGCTTCGACGTCGAGGCGCTCTGCGGGTTCCCCTTCGACATCAACGAGGTCCACCGGCTCAGCCGGCGGGTGCCGGAGGCGTTCGAGGTCTACTGGCAGGAGCGCCAGGCACTCAACGACGCGGTGGAGCGGCTCATCGCCCGCGGCGTCGAGGCCGGCGCCTTCCGCCCGGTCGATCCCAAGCTGGCCGCGCTGGTCGTGCTGTCCGACGACGAGGGCCTGCAGAACTGGTACCGCCCGCTCGACGGGCGCCGCCTCGCCGGCCGGCCCGAGGGCGACTACGCGGCGCCCGAGATCGCCGCGTTCGTGGCCGACCTCACGCTGCGCGGCCTGCTGGCCAAGCCCTCGCGGCTGGCTGCGGTGCGCAAGGCAGCCGGAGGCTAGCCACCGGTCACTTTGGGGTCAGAGAACGGCAATGCCGCCGTATTTCTATGGAAACTCGATTGTGACCGCGGGTGCTTACGGTCGCCCCCATCGACGACCGTTCCCCGGAGGTTCCGCCCCCCATGGCCACGCCCCTCACCCGTCCGCGGTTGCGCCGCGGGCTCACCGCGGCGCTCGCCGTGCTCCTCGGGATCGCGGCCTTCGCCGCCTGCGGTGGCGACGACGACGGCGGCTCGGCGGCGGGCGACACCACGGCGTCGTCGGGTGGATCCTCGGACGACCCCATCGTCCTCGGCTACTCGGCCTGGCCCGGCTGGTTCCCGTGGAAGGTGGCGGAGGAGGAGGGGATCTTCGAGCAGGTCGGCGTGAACGTCGAGCTCAAGTGGTTCGACGACTACCTGGCCTCGCTCACCGCGCTCACCGCCGGCAGCCTCGACGGCAACAGCCAGACGCTCAACGACACGCTGGTGGGGGTGTCGGCCGGCAGCGACCAGGTGGTCGTGCTGGTCAACGACAACTCGGCCGGCAACGACGCCATCATCGTCGACGCCTCCATCAACTCGATCGAGGACCTGGCGGGCAAGAAGGTGGCGGCCGAGCCCGGCGTGGTCGACCACTTCCTGCTGCTCCAGGGGCTCGACTCGGCGGGCATGACCGAGGACGACATCGACTTCCAGGGCCTGCCCACCGCCGACGCGGCCGCCGCCTTCTCCACCGGCCAGTTCGACGCGGCGGGCGTGTTCGCCCCCTTCACCCTCCAGGCGCTGGAGCGCCCGGGCAGCAAGGTGCTGTTCGACTCGTCCGACTACCCCGGCACGATCCCCGACTTCCTGGTGCTCGACCGCAAGGTGGTGGAGGACCGGCCCGAGGACGTCCAGAAGCTGGTCGACGCCTGGTACGCCACGCTCGACTGGATCGAGGCCCACCCCGACGAGGCCGTCGCCATCATGGCCGAGCAGGCGGGCATCTCCCCGGAGGAGTACGCCTCGCTGGCCGGCGGGACCCGCATCTTCTCGGCCGGGGACGCGCTGGCCAGCCTGACCGGCGACGGGGACACCGACCTCGGTCCCATGGCCGAGAAGGTGGCCGACTTCCTGCCGGCCGCCGGCCTGGTGGAGGAGCCGCCGTCGCTGGACGGGCTGTTCGACGCCTCGTTCACGCAGGACTACCTGGATCGCCAGGGCTCGTGACCGCCCCGGTGGACAGCGTGCCCGCGGTCGACGCGGCGGCGCCGGAGGCCCCGGCCCCGCCCGCCGCGGCGGCCCCGGCCGAGCGGGGACACCGCGGGCGGCCGCTGGGCACGCTGGGCCGCATCCGGGGCACGCTCCCGCTGCGCTGGCGGCTGATCCTCGGCGCCGTGGGCATGGCCGCGGTGATCGTCCTGTGGATCGTGGCGGCCCGGGCCACCGCGGGCTCCGCCAGCGGCGTGCGGGTCCCCACGATCGCGGCCACGTGGGACGCGCTGCGCGAGCTGTGGACGAGCGGCACGCTGAGCGCCGACCTGAAGGCCAGCGGCCAGCGCATGCTGTACGGCTACGGGATCAGCGTGCTGATCGGCGTGGTCGTCGGCATCGCCATGGGCGCGTTCCCGGCGGCCGAGGGCACGCTGGAGGCGCCGATCGGGTTCCTGCGCTACATCCCGGCCAGCGCCCTGACCCCGATGATGGTCCTGTGGCTGGGCGTCGACGAGGCCCCCAAGATCACGCTGATCGTGGTGGGCACGGTGTTCTTCAACATCCTGATGGTGGCGGACGTGGCCCGGGCGGTCCCCCGTGAGCTGATCGACGCCGCGGCCACGCTGGGGGCCGGCCGGCGGCGCATCGTGGCCCGGGTGGTGATCCCGCACTCGCTGCCCGGCATCGTGGACGTGACCCGGATCAACCTGGCCGCCGCCTGGCTGATGCTGGTGGTGGCCGAGCTGCTGGCGTCGGACGAGGGCCTGGCCGTGCGGATCGTGCGCTCCGGCCGGTTCCTGCACTTCGACACGATGTTCGCGGTGCTGGTCGTGTTCGGCGTGATCGGCGTCCTGAGCGACCTGGGCCTGCGTGGCCTGCGCTGGTTGGTGGCCCCGTGGGACCGGTGAGCACGGACGGGCGCCCGCCCAAGCTGGCGGCGGGCCCGGACCGCCCGCCCAAGCTGATTGTCTCGGGGCTCATCAAGCGCTTCGCCACCAAGGACGGCGACACGCTGGCGCTGGACGGCATCGACCTGGAGGTGGCCGCCGGCGGGTTCGTGTCGCTGGTCGGCACGTCGGGCTGCGGCAAGTCCACGCTGCTCAACATCGTGGCCGGTCTGGACCAGCCCACCGCGGGCACGGTCACGGTCGACGGCGACCTGGTGGTGGGGCCGGGGCCGGACCGGGGCGTGGTGTTCCAGGCGTACTCGCTCTTCCCGTGGCGCACGGTGGCCGAGAACATCGCGTTCGGGCTGGAGTGCCTCAAGCTGCGCAAGGCCGAGCGCCACCGCAAGGTGACCGAGATGCTCAGCGTCGTCGGCTTGTCCGAGTTCGCCAACCGCCTGCCCCGCGAGCTCTCCGGCGGCATGCGCCAGCGGGTGGCCATCGCCCGGGCCCTCGCCCCCGAGCCCGACGTGCTGCTGCTCGACGAGCCCTTCGGCGCCCTCGATGCCGA
>DATBGF010000375.1:0-11483 GCA_036558145.1 Acidimicrobiales bacterium | reverse complement strand
TGGGCGAGATCCGCAACGCCGACCTCGAGTTCACGGTGGACGAGGCGTCCGCGCTGTTCGACGCCTACGGCATCGAGCTGCGCCACGAGGACGTGCGGGCCCTGTGGGAACGCACCCAGGGCTGGGTGGCCGGGCTGCGCCTGGCCGCGGGCGCGCTCGAAGGCGCCGACGACCGCCACGAGCTCGTGCGCACCGCCACCGCCACCGAGGCCGCGGTCGCCGACTACCTGCTGGAGGAGGTGCTCGACCGCCAGGAGGGACAGACCCAGGAGTTCCTGCTGCGCACGAGCGTGGTCGAGCGCCTGACCCCCGGGCTGGCGGCGCTGCTGGCCGACGACGACGACGCCCAGGCCCGCCTCGACGACCTGGAGCGCAGCGGCGTGTTCCTCACCGACGTCTCCGACGGCGGCTGGTACCGCTACCACGCCCTGTTCGCCGACCTGCTGCGGGCCGGCCTGCGGAGCCGCAACCCGGCGCTGGTGCCCGAGCTCCACCACCGTGCCGCCCTGTGGCTGCTGGCCCAGGGGGCGACCACCGAGGCCGAGTCCCACGCCCGGCTGGCCGGGGACTGGCCCCTGGTCGGCCGGCTCGTGTGCGACCGCTGGCTGAGCGCGGTGCTGGACGACGTCGACATGGCATCCGACCCGCTGGCCGGGACCCCGCCCGCGGCCGTGTCCGACGTGGCCGACCTGTCGCTCGTGGCGGCGGCACGGGCGTGCTCGCGGGGCGACCAGGACGAGGCCGACCTCCACCGCGCCCGGGTCGACGAGCTGCTCGGCTCGCTCCGCCGGGCCGGTCCCGGGCACCACCGCACGGTGCATCGCCGCATCGTCGACCTGGCCCACGGCTGGGCCTTCGGCGCGGACGCCCGCGGCCGCGAGGCCGCGCAGGCCCTGGCTTCGGCGGGCGACGCCTCGCCCGAGATCAACGGGCACGCGCCCCAGGTCCGCCGGGCGGCGCGGCTGCGCCGAGCCGAGATGCACCTCGACGACGGGCACTTCGACGCGGCTGTGGCCGTCCTCGCGCCGCTCGCCGACGTCCGCGACGACGAGTGGGTGACGCTCGAAGCCGCCGCGGTGCTGTCCCTCCTCAAGGCCGCGAGCGGCAACCTCGACCCCGCCGACCGGCGGGCCGCGACCGTGCTCGGCATCGACGCGGCCGAGGTCCACCCCACCGCCCTGCGCGCGACCTATCTCGCCCGTGCCCTGTCCTGCGCCCAGCGGGGCGAGCGCCGCAGCGCCGCAGCCCATCTGGCCGCGGCCGACGCCACCGGCCCCGTCGCCGCCCATCCGCTGGCGCTGGTCCACCGGGCGCTGCAGGCCACCGTCGGCGGGGCCGGCGGCGGGACGGCGTGGCTCGACAGCACCACGGCCGGCCACCCGCTGGCCGCCCTGGCCCTGGTGGCCGTGGGCGCGCTGGAGATCGTCGACCCGCAGCGCCGCCTCCTGGCGGTGGGCGGCCCCTGCGAGCGGGCCGTCGTGCGGGCCCGCCAGGACCTGGCCCGGGGGGCGCCCGACGCGGCCCGCACGGGCCTGGAGCGCTGCCTGTCCGACAACGTGGCGTCCATGCACGTGCGGACGGTCATCGAGGCCCGCACGCTGGCCGCGGTGGCCGCCGGTGGCACCGGCCGCCACGCCGAGGCCCGGGACCACCTGGGCGCCGCGCTGGACCTGGTGGCGGCCTCGGGCGTGCGGGCGCCGCTGCTCGAGCACGCCCCGGCGCTGGTCGACAAGCTCGAGCAGGAGACGTCCGACGTGGCCCGGAGGGGCCTGGCGCTCGACCTGCTCGACCACCTGCGCCGCACGCCGGCCGGGCATCCGGTGGAGATGCTCACCGACCGCGAGACCGCCGTGCTCCAGTACCTGCCCACGCTCATGTCCAACGCGGAGATCGCCGACGGCCTGCACCTGTCGATCAACACGGTCAAGTCCCACCTCAAGGCCGTGTACCGCAAGCTCGGGGTGGACGGGCGGCGCGATGCGGTGCTCCGGGGCCGTGAGCTGGAGCTGATCTGAGCGGATCGGGCCCGTCATGGCCCGCGTAGCCGACCGGCCGGCAACCGAGCAGAGCGACGGCACCCGGTTCGTCAGGGTGCCGTGGTCGCTGTTCGCCTCGGCGGGGGACGAGCCGCGCCGCCGGCGGGTCGACGACGTCGTGCTGGTCGGGGTAGCCGCGGTCACCGTGCTGGCCGCCGCTCTGCTGGTCGACGAGGCGACGGCCGCCGAGAAGGACGTCGTCGCCGCCCTCGACCGCCTGCTCGGCTGGCTCGCTCCGGTGTGGTCCACCGCCATCGTCTCGGCGACCCTGCTGGTGCTGGTCATCATCGTGGCGGCGATCGCCGGTGGGCGGCGCGCCCTGGTGCGCGACCTGGTGCTGGCCGTCCTGCTCCCCGTGGGGATCGGCATGCTGCTGACACGCGCGGTCGAGGGCCGCTGGCCGGAGTGGTCCGGCCTGCTGTGGCACGCCGACGGCTCGACCTACCCGTCGCTGCGCATGGCGATCGTGGCCGCCGTCGTGCTGGTGGCGGTGCCGGACCTCACCCGGCCTGTCCGCTACGCCTCGTTGTGCATCGTCGGGCTGTGCGCGGTGGCCACCACGGTGATGGACCACGCCTATCCCTCGCACGTGCTCGGCGGGCTCGCCCTGGGCGTGGGGGTGGGCGCCTGCGTGCGCCTCGCCTTCGGGTCGTCGGCCGGGTTCCCCCACGAGCAGCGGGTCCTGGCCGACCTGGCCGAGCTGGGCATCGACGCATCCGACGTGTGGCGGGACGAGGAGCAGCGCGGCGGCGTGGCCCGCTACCGGGCGGTCGGCCGTGACGGCTCGCCGCTGGCCGTGGCGGTCTACGGCCGCGACGCCCGCGACTCCCAGTTCCTGGCCCGCGTCTGGCGCATGCTCTGGTACCGCGACGCGGGGCCGGAGGCGTCGATCACCCGGCGGAGCCAGGTGGAGCACGAGGGCCTGATGCTGTTCGCCGCCGCCCGCGCCGGCGTGCCGGTCCCGGGGGTCGAGGCGGCCGGCAAGGCCGGGACCGGCGACGCCCTGCTGGTCACGACCGAGCCGGATGCGCCCGTGCTGGCCGCGCTGGACCCGGACGGCATCGACGACGCCCTGCTGGCCGGCGTGTGGGCCGCGGCCCGCTCGCTGCGCGACGCCCGCATCGGCCACGGCCGGCTCAACGCCCGCTCGCTGGTGGTGGCCCCGTCCGGGGTCGTGGTGACCGACCTGGCCGGCGCCCGCTTCCACGCCGACGGCGAGGTGCTCGGCACCGACCTGGCGGAGCTGCTGGTGTCGTGCTCGCTGCTCGTGGGGACCGACCGGGCCCTGGCCGCGGCCCGCGCCGCCATGGGCGACGAGGCGCTGTACGAGGCGCTCCCCTACGTGCAGCGGGCCGCGCTGTCGCCCCGGGTGCGCGACGACGCCCACGACGCCGACCTCGACGTCGACGGCCTGCGCCAGCAGGTGGTGGCGGCGACCGGCGGCGAGCTGCCCGAGATCGCGACGGTCCGCCGCGTCTCGGGGCGCGACATCGCGCTGATCCTGCTGACGGCCTTCGCCGCCTACCTGCTGCTGGGACAGCTGGCCGACATCGGGCTGTCCACCATCATCGAGGAGCTGTCCGGAGCGATCTGGGGCTGGGTGCTGCTGGCGCTGGCCCTGGCCCAGACGACGCTGCTGACCGACGCCTTCGCCACGCTGGCGGCCGTCGGGTCGCCGCTGCCGCTCGCGCCCACCACGGTGCTGCAGTCGGCGGTGAAGTTCATCAACCTCACGGTCCCGAGCACGGCCGGCAAGATCGCCCTGACCATGCGCTACCTGGAGCGCCAGGGCATACCCCGGGCGGTGGCGCTGACCCAGGGGTCGATCGACGGGCTCGCCGGGTTCGTGGTCCAGGCCCTGGTGCTGATCATCGTGATCCCGCTGGCCAACATCGACCTCGACCTGGACAGCGGGTCCAGCGGCGACGGCCACGGCGAGACACTGATCTGGATCGGGCTGGCGCTGGTGATCGGCGCGGTCGTGGCCGGCGTGCTGGCCCTCACCCTGCCCCGGCTCCGCGCCCGGGTGTGGCCGTTCATCCACGCCGCGCTGACCAACATCCGCTCGCTGGCCACCTCACCCGGCCGGCTGATCCGGCTGTTCGGCGCCAACGTCGCCACCCAGCTGATCTACGCCCTGACCCTGGGCGCCGCCGTGCAGGCGTTCGGGTCCCATGCGTCGCTGGCCGACCTGCTGCTGGTCAACACCGGCGTGAGCCTGCTCGGCGGCGTCGTCCCCATCCCCGGTGCCATCGGCGTGGCCGAGGCGGGCCTCACCGCGGGCCTGACCGCGGTGGGCGTGCCCCCGGCATCGGCCATGGCGGCCGCGCTGGTCCACCGCCTGTGCACCTACTACCTGCCCCCGGTGTGGGGCTGGTTCTCCCTGCGCTGGCTGGGCCGCCGCGGCTACGTCTGAGCCTCGACCCCGTCCAGGAACCGCGCCACGTCCTCCCGGGACCGCAGCCTCACCACCGTCGCGCCGCCGGTCGTGTGCTCGGCCAGGGCCGCCAGCACGATCGGCCGGCTGACGCGCCGGAAGCGCCACATCCAGAGGAGGAACTCCCGGTCGAGGCGCTCGGGACAGCCGAAGGCGTGCACCTCCCGGCCGCGGGACCGCCACCAGCGCGCGACGGCCCGGGAGATGGTGATCCGGCGAGGCAGGTCGACGAAGACCACGGTGTCGGCCGCGGCCACGCGGATGGGGAGAGTGGCGCCGTAGTTGCCGTCCATGACCCAGCGCTCGCCCTGCACCAGCCGGGTCTGGATCGCCCGCCACCGGTCGGCGGGCGCCGGCTCCCAGCCCGGGTTCCAGAAGAGGTGGTCCAGGTGGATGACCTCGAGGCCCAGGCGCTCGCCCAGCTGCCGGGCCAGCGTGGACTTGCCCGCGCCGCCGCTCCCGATGACGGCCACCCGCTGCACCCGGCCATCGTCCTAGATTTCGTCCGTGCCGTCCCCCCATCCCCTCCTCGTCGCGCTGGAGCCCGTGGCCCGGGCCCTGGGCGCCGACCTGGTGCCACCGTCGGCGGTCTCGGGGGCCGACATCCCGCTGGAGTGGGAGGGCGAGCTGGTGGGCGGGCTGCGGCTGCCCGGGGTGCACGGCACGCTCGACCGCATGATCGGCGCGGTCGAGGCCGAGCTGGGGGCGCCGCTGGCCGAGCTGTCCCGGGAGGACAAGCAGCGGGCGGTGCACCTGCTGGACGAGCGGGGCGCGTTCCAGCTCCGCAAGTCCGTGGAGGAGCTGGCCGACGTCCTCGGGGTCAGCCGCTTCACCGTCTACAACTACCTGAACGCGGGAGCGAGGTGAGGGCGTGGCGCTGACGGTCGAGTTCACCATCGAGCCGTTCGTGGACGGCGCGCCCGGCCCGCACGTGCGGGCCGCGGTGGAGGCCGCCGAGCGGTCGGGCCTGGCGGTCGACTTCGGTCCCTTCGGCACGACCGTGGCGGGTGACGACGAGGCGGTGCTGTCCGCGGTCGACTCCATCCTGCGGGCGGCCGTCGCGGCCGGGGCCACGCGGGTGTCGCTGCAGGTGGCAAAGGCGTGAGCGAGCCGGTCGACCTGGTCGTGGCGGGCGCCGACCTGGTCGTGACCATGGACCCGGACCGCCGGGAGATCGCGGGCGGCTGGGTGGCGTGCCGGGACGGCTTCGTGACCGCGGTCGGCGGGCCGGGCGACGACCCGCCGCCGGCCGCCCGGGTGCTGCGGGCGGGCGGCTGCCTGGTCACGCCCGGCCTGATCAACACCCACCACCACATCTACCAGAACCTCACCCGGGCCTATCTCCCGGCCACGGCCAGCTCGCTGTTCGACTGGCTGACCGCGCTCTATCCCCTGTGGGCCGGCCTGGACGAGGAGGCGTCGTACGTGTCCGCCTGGGTCGGCCTGGCCGAGCTGGCGCTCGGCGGGTGCACCACGTCGACCGACCACCTCTACGTCCACCCTGCGGGCGGCGGCGACCTGCTCTCGGCCGAGATCTCGGCGGCCCGGGACCTGGGCGTGCGCTTCCATCCGACCCGGGGGTCGATGTCGCTGTCGCAGAAGGACGGCGGCCTGCCGCCCGACTCGGTCGTGCAGGACGACGACACGATCCTGGCTGCCAGCGAGGACGCGGTGGCCCGCCACCACGACCCGTCCCCCGGGGCCATGGTGCGGGTGGCGCTGGCCCCGTGCTCGCCGTTCTCGGTGACGCCCGGCCTCATGCAGCGCACGGCCGAGCTGGCCGAGCGGCTCGACGTCCGGCTCCACACCCATCTGGCCGAGGACCCTGACGAGGACAGCTTCTGCCTGGAGACCTACGGCTGCCGGCCCATCGAGCACTTCGAGGCGTGCGGCTGGGGCTCGGACCGCTCGTGGGTCGCCCATTGCATCTACCCGAACGAGGCGGAGGTCGCCCGGCTGGGCGCCTGGGGCACCGGGGTCGCCCACTGCCCCAGCTCCAACATGATGATCGGCGGCGGGGGGATCGCCCCGGTGGCGGGCTACCGCGCCGCGGGCGTCCCGGTCGGCCTGGGCTGCGACGGCTCTGCCTCGACCGACTGCGCCTCCCTGTGGCTCGAAGCCAGGGGCGCGCTGCTGCTGGCCCGCCAGCGCGGCGGCCCGACGTCGTTCACCGCCCGGGATGCCCTGGAGCTGGCCACCCGTGGCTCGGCCGCCTGCCTCGGCCGCCTGGGCGAGCTCGGCGTCCTGGCCCCGGGCGCCGCCGCGGACCTGGTGGCCTGGAAGCTGGACGGCATCCGCTTCGCCGGCGCCCTCAGCGACCCGGTCGAGGCCCTGCTGCGCTGCGGCCCCACGTCCGCCCACCACACCGTGATCGCAGGCCGCCCGGTCGTGGAGGACGGCGAGCTCCGCGCCCCGGGCGTCGACGACATCCTGGTGCGCCACCGGGCCGCCGCGGCCCGCCTCCAGGGCCTGGACTGATCCACGCCGGCTCCCGGCAGCGAAGCAGAGGCGGCGGCACCGCGCCGTCGACGAAAGGAGCCGTGAGATGCGTGGACGAATTCGCCCCCTGTGGGCCGGGCTGGTAGCCGGCACGGCCGCCACCGCCGCGGCGCTCACCCTCGTCGCCCCGGCGGCGCACGCCACCGGGTCCGGCTGCGACCTCGGCGACGGCACCGTCATGCAGGACGGGCAGTCGTGGGCCGAGTCCGACGGTTTGGGCGGCAACGGGTTCTACAACTACGTGTGCCAGGACGGCACTCCGGTCTTCACCGGCTGGTCCTACGAGGAGGACCCGACGAGCGTGAGGGTCCCTCTCGAATACTGACAGTCACCCCGAGGTGCCGTTGTCAGAACGGCACCTCGGGGGCACCTCGGGCGAGGTACCGGCCCCAGGCCGGCTCGCCGCAGAACCGGCCGTCCCGGGCCACGACCCGTCCCCGCGACAGGACCAGCGCCGGCCAGCCCCGGGCGACCTGGCCCGCGTAGGGCGAGTGGTCGACCCGCATGTGCAGGTCCTCCGCGTCGAGGGACTGGGCGCGCTCGGGGTCCCACACCACGACGTCGGCGTCCGAGCTCGGCCGCAGGCAGCCCTTGCGGGGGAACAGCCCGAACGTGCGGGCCGGGGCTTCCGCGCACAGACGGACCCAGTCCGCCCGGGTGATCCGCCCGGCCCGGACGCCCTGCCAGACCAGCGTGAGGCGGGTCTCGACCCCGGGCAGCCCGCCGGGGATCTCGGTGAAGTCGGCGAAGCCCTCGGGGCGGCCGGCCATCCCCCGCTGCCGGTCCGAGGTCCAGAACGGGCAGTGGTCGGTGGCGACCGTCTGCACCCAGCCCCGGGCCAGGCCCTCCCACAGCTCCTCGCGGTGCCACGGGTCCCGCAACGGGGGCGTGCACACGAAGTTCTCGCCGCCCGGGCCCTCCAGGACCGTCGCGTCGAGCGTCAGGTACTGCGGGCAGGTCTCGGCGTGCAGCGCCACGCCGCGCTCCTGGGCGGCCCGGACCTCGGCCAGGCCCGGGGCCGAGGACAGGTGGACCACGTAGACCGGCGCCCCCGCCACCTCGGCCAGCCGGCCCACCCGGCTGACCGCCTCGGCCTCCAGCGCCGCGGGCCGGGTCTCGCGGTGCGAGACGACCGAGGTGCGGCCCTGGGCCAGCGCCCGGCGCCGCAGCGCCTCGATGGCGCCGCCGTTCTCGCAGTGCACGGTGACCAGGCCGCCGTGGCGGGCGCAGGCCCGCAGCGTGTCGAACACGACGTCGTCGTCCACCTGCAGCAGCTGCGGGTAGGCCAGGTAGAGCTTGAAGCTGGTCACGCCCCGCTCGATGCAGTCCGCCACGACGGCCTCGGGCACGGCCTCGGTGAAGGTCATGTGCAGGCCCACGTCGATGGCGGCCGGCTCGGCCCAGCGCTGCCACTGCGCCAGCGCGCCGAGCGGATCCTCGCCGCGGTAGGCGGTGACGTAGTCGATCACGGTCGTGGTGCCGCCCACCGCGGCGGCGGCGGTGCCGGAGGCGAAGTCGTCGGACACGCGCACGGCGCCCACCGGCAGCTGCATGTGGGTGTGGGCGTCCACGCCGCCGGGCACCACGAGCAGCCCGGACACGTCCTCGACCGGCTCCCCCACCAGGCCCGGCCCCACCTCGGCTACCCGGCCGTCAGGACCGACGAGCACGTCCGCGATCCGCTCGCCGTCCACGTCGAGCACCGTTCCGCCCCGCAGGAGCACGGCGCCACCCAACCACATGGACGCCCCTTCACCAACCAGTAACATGCGCGAATTCAACAGTTCGTTGAGGCCGACCAACCTCGACGCCAGTGACCGTCCTTGTTCCCGACCGACTCGACGATGCGTTGGCCGCTCTGGACAGCGACCCGGCGCTCACCGTTCTGGCGGGCGGCACCGACCTGATGGTCGAGCTCAACTACGGGCGACGGCGTCCCCTCGACGTGCTCTCGCTGCGCCGGCTGACCGGGTTGCGGGACTGGCACGTCGAGCGCACCGCCGCGGGCGGCGACACACGCGAGGACACGGTCGTGCTGGGGGCGGCCGTCACCTACACCACGCTGCTGGGCGGCGAGCTGGCCGGCCTGCTGCCCGCGCTGGCGCAGGCGGCGCGGACGGTCGGCAGCCCCCAGATCCGCAACGCGGGCACCATCGGCGGCAACCTGGTGACGGGCTCGCCCGCGGGCGACACGCTGCCCGTGCTTGTGGCACTGGGGGCCACCGTCGAGCTGGCCTCGCGCCGGGGAACGCGCACGCTGCCCGTGTCCGAGTTCCTGACCGGGCCCAAGCAGACCGCCCGGCGGCCCGACGAGCTGGTGGTGGCCGTGCGGGTCCCGGTGGCCGGCGGTCCCAGTGAGTTCCTCAAGATCGGCGTGCGCAACGCCATGGTCATCGCGGTGGCGAACTGCGCCCTCGTGGTCGACCGCGAGCGCCGGGCGCTGCACTGCGCGCTGGGCGCGGTGGGCCCGGTCCCGATCCGGGACGAGGCCGCCGAGCTGTGGGCCACGACCCGGCTGGACTGGGACGGCGACACGCCCGCCCATCCCTCGGTGGTCGAGGGCTTCGGCCGGCGCATGGCCGCGGCCGCCCGTCCCATCGACGACCACCGGGCCACCGCCGCCTACCGGCGCCACGCGGTGGGCGTGATGGCCCGCCGGGCCCTGGAGCGGGCCTGGAGGCCGGCGGCATGAGCACCGGCACCGTGGGCACCACCTTCGAGCTGACCGTCAACGGCGTCGTGCGACCGGTGGCCGGCGCCCACGCCGGTGACAGCCTCCTGCACGTCCTGCGGGACCGGCTCGGCCTGCCCGGGGCCAAGAACGCCTGCGAGCAGGGCGAGTGCGGGTCGTGCTCCGTGCTGGTCGACGGCGTGCTGGTGTGCGCCTGCCTGGAGCTGGCCGAGGCCGCGGTGGGTTGCGCCATCACCACGGTGGAGGGACTGGCGCCCCAGGGCGCCGAGCCCGGGGACGCGGCCCTGGGGCCCGACGTGCTCACCGACGTGCAGCGGGCCATGGTCGAGGCCGGCGGCGTGCAGTGCGGGTTCTGCACGCCGGGGTTCGTGGTCGCCATCCACGACCTGCTCGACCGGGTGCCCTCGCCGAGCCGCCTGGAGGTGCGCGAGGCGCTGGCGGGCAACCTGTGCCGCTGCACGGGCTACGGCCGCATCCTGGCCGCGGTGGAACAGGTCGTCGCAGTACGGTCGGGGCCCGACGGTGACTGACCTCGAGGCCCCGCCGCGTCGGGGCGGATCGGCCGGCGGGCGCGTCGGCGACAGCCCGATCCGCCCCGACGGCACACCCAAGGTCCAGGGCCGGTTCGCCTTCTCGTCCGACCTGTACGCCGAGGGCATGCTGTGGGGCCGCACGCTGCGCTCGCCGCACCCGCACGCCCGCATCCTGGCCATCGACACCGGCCCCGCGCTGGCCATCGCCGGCGTGTCCTGCGTGGTCACCGCCGAGGACGTCCCCGGCGCCGCCACCTACGGGCTCATCTCCGCCGACCAGCCCGTGTTCGCCCGGGACGTCGCGCGCTACGTGGGCGAACCCGTGGCCGCCGTGGCCGCCGACCATCCCGACACCGCCCGTCAGGCGCTCGACGCGATCACGGTGAGCTACGAGCCGCTCCCGCCGCTGGTCGACGCCGAGGCGGCGCCGGACGAGCCGCCGATCCATCCAGACGGCAACGTCATCCGCCGCATCACGCTGTCCCACGGGGACCCGTCCGCCACGGGCGACGTGACCGTGGAGGGGACGTACGAGGTCGGCATGCAGGACCAGGCCTTCCTCGGCCCCGAGTCGGGGCTGGCCGTGCCCGACGGCGAGGGCGGGATCGACCTGTGGGTCGCCACCCAGTGGCTGCACGAGGACCGGGACCAGGTGGCCGCGTGCCTGGGCCTGCCGCCCGAGCAGGTGCGCCTGCACCTCGGCGGGGTGGGCGGCGCCTTCGGCGGCCGGGAGGACGTGAGCATGCAGGTCCACGCCTGCCTGCTGGCCCTCACCGCCGGACGCCCGGTGAAGATGAGCTACCTGCGGGACGAGTCCTTCCTGGGCCACGTCCACCGCCACCCGGCCCGCATGCACTACCGCCACCACGCCACCTGGGACGGCCGGCTGGTCAAGGTCGAGGCCGACCTCGTGCTCGACGGCGGCGCCTATGCGTCCTCGTCGGCCGCCGTGATCTCCAACGCGGCCCGGTTTGCGTGCGGGCCCTATCGGGTACCGCACGCGAGCATCGATGCGGTGGTGGTGCGGACCAACAACCCGCCGTGCGGCGCCATGCGCGGCTTCGGAGCGGTGCAGGTGTGCTTCGCCCACGAGTCGCAGATGGACCGCCTCGCCGCCCGGCTGGGGCTCGATCCGGTCGAGCTCCGGCTCAAGAACGCGCTCGGCCCCGGCGACGTGCTGCCCACCGGTCAAGTCATCACGGGCACTGCGCCGGTGGCCGAGTGCGTGCGGGCCGCGGTGGCGTACCCGCTGCCGCCGCCGGCCGGGCCCGAGGTGCTGGAGCGGC
>DATBGF010000374.1:0-12145 GCA_036558145.1 Acidimicrobiales bacterium | reverse complement strand
GCTTCTTGCCCTCCTTCTGGCGCTCCAGGAGCTTGCGCTTGCGGGTGATGTCGCCGCCGTAGCACTTGGCCAGCACGTCCTTGCGCTTGGCCTTGACCGTCTCCCGGCTGATGATCCGGCCGCCGATGGCGGCCTGGATGGGTACGTCGAACATCTGGCGCGGGATCAGCTCCCGTAGCTTCTCGGCCATGCGGCGGCCGTAGTCGTAGGCCCGGTCCTTGTGGATGATCGTGCTGAAGGCGTCGGCCGCCACGCCGTTGAGCAGGACGTCCACCTTGACCAGGTCGGAGGAGGCGTAGCCGGCCGGCTCGTAGTCGAGGCTGGCGTAGCCCTGGGTGCGCGATTTCATCTGGTCGAAGAAGTCGCGGACCACCTCCGCCAGCGGGATCCGGTAGACGAGCTCGATGCGCTCGGGCGACAGGTACTCCAGCTTGGACATCTCGCCCCGGCGGGCCTGGCACAGCTCCATGAGCGTGCCGGTGTAGGTCGTCGGGGTGAGGATCGTGCAGGTGAGGAACGGCTCCTCGATGCGGTCGATGTTGGCCGCCGGGGGCATCGCCGAGGGGTTGTCGATGTCGAGCACCTCGCCCGTCACCGTGTGCACGTGGTAGGCGACGGATGGGGCCGTGGCGATGAGGCTGAGGTCGAGCTCGCGCTCCAGGCGCTCCCGGACGATCTCCATGTGCAGCAGTCCGAGGAAGCCACAGCGGAACCCGAAGCCGAGCGCCCCCGAGGTCTCGGGCTCGTAGGTGAAGCTGGCGTCGTTGAGCCGCAGCTTCTCCAGGGACTCCCGCAGGTCGCTGAACTGATCACCATCGATCGGGTACAGGCCGCAGAACACCATGGGCTTGGGGTCCTGGTAGCCCGACAGCGGGGCCGCGGCCGGGCGGGCGGCCTCGGTGACCGTCTCGCCCGAGCGGGCCTCGGCCACGTCCTTGATGCCGGCGATGAGGTAGCCGGTCTCCCCCGGCCCCAGCACCGCCACGGGCACGTTGTCGGGGGTGCGCACGCCGATCTCGTCGGCGTCGTGGACGGCTCCGGCCTGCATGAAGCGCAGCCGGCTCCCGGTCTTGAGCGTCCCGTTCATCACCCGCACGGACGAGACGACGCCCCGATAGGGGTCGTAGTGGGAATCGAAGATGAGCGCCTGCAGCGGGTCGTCCGGGTTGCCGGCCGGGGGCGGGACCCGTTCGATCACAGCGTCGAGCAGCTCGGCCACGCCCTCCCCCGTCTTGGCGCTGATCCGCAGGATCTGGTCGGCCGGGATGCCCAGCACCTTCTCGATCTCGGCCGCGTAGCGCTCGGGGTCCGCCGCCGGGAGGTCGATCTTGTTGAGGGCGGCGACGATCTCCAGGTCGTGCTCGAGCGCCTGGTAGCAGTTGGCCAGGGTCTGGGCCTCGATGCCCTGGGCCGCGTCGACCAGCAGGATCACGCCCTCGCAGGCGGCCAGCGACCGGGACACCTCGTAGCCGAAGTCGACGTGGCCGGGCGTGTCGATGAGGTCGAGCACGTGGTCCCGGTAGCCGAGGCGCACGGACTGCAGCTTGATGGTGATGCCCCGCTCCCGCTCGAGCTCCATGGAGTCGAGGTACTGGTCGCGCATGTCGCGCGGGTCGACCGCCCCGGTCAGCTCGAGCAGGCGGTCGGCCAGCGTCGACTTACCGTGGTCGATGTGGGCGATGATCGAGACGTTGCGGATGCGATCGAGATCCATAGGGGGCCGCGCGAGCGTAGCGGCGGGTGGACTTTGTCCCTGAAGGTGACATTGCGGCCGGCAGCCCGCTAGCCTGGCTCGGCTATTCGTTCTGAAGGAGCAGGGCCCCAGTGGCGAACATCAAGAGCCAGATCAAGCGCAACCGCCAGAACCTCGTGCGCCACGAGCGCAACAAGGCTGTGCGCTCGGAGCTCAAGACCCGCACCCGCGGGGCCGTGACCGCCGCCGAGGCGGGCGCCGACGACGCCGACGAGCGGCTGCGCGCCGCCATCAAGCGCATCGACTCGGCCGCCGCCAAGGGCGTCATCCACAAGAACGCCGCCGCGCGCCGCAAGTCGCGGCTCATGCTGCGGGCCAACCGGGCCGAGTCCGCCGAAGCCTGACCCTCAGCGGGCGAGGCGGGCGAGCCTCGCCACCAGGACTTCGAGCACCAGCGCGTCGGGCCAGGCCTTGCCGCCGCGCAGGTCGAGGTCGGCCGTGGCCAGGAGGTCGATGGCCTCGACCACGCGGTCGTGACCGAGCCGGCGCGCCTGGCTGAGCGCCTTGCGCGCCGGGAACGTCGAGCCCCGCAGGCCCAGCATCTGCGCGGCATCCTTCTCGCCGGTGACCGGCGCCCCGTCGAGGCTCAGCATCCGGGCGTAGTGGCCGTGGAGGGTGGCCATGATCTGGAGGGGATGGCGGCCGCCTCCGCCGACCATCCGGTGGAGCTTGGCCAACGATCCCGGGATGTCGCCCCGGTCGAGTGCGTCGGTCAGCTCCCAGGGCGGGACCCCGCCGGGCTCACCCAGGAAGGGATCCAGGTCCTCGGTCCCCAGGCGGGCGCCCGCGCCGAAGCTGCCCACGAGCGTGCTCAGCACCCCGACCAGGCGCGACGGGTCGTCGCCCACCCAGGCCACCAGGCGCTCGGACGCGGCCCGGTCGAGGCGCAACCCCGCCGCCGCGACCTGCTCGTCGACCCAGGCGGCGACCTTGCGGCCCGGTGCGGTGTCGTGCACCTGCCCGCCGTTGGCCTTGACCGCGTCGAGGACCGACTTGGGGATGCGCCCGGCGCCCCAGACCAGCACCAGCGAGGTGGTCGGGAGCGGATCTCCGAGGTACGCGACCAGCGGGGCGACCTGCTCGGCCCGGGTGAAGGCATCGAGGTCACGGCCGACCACGATGCGGCGGTCGGTCAGGAACGGCGGGGTCTGGGCCGCCTCCACCAGCGGCGCGATCCCGGCTTCGACGCCGGTCGCCGGGCGGAAGCGCTCGGCGCCGACCTCCTCCAGGGCCAGGCCGGCGTCCATCTCGCCCAGGAGGGCGTGGACCAGGTCGTGAGCAGCGTCGCGCAGGATCACCTCGTCGTCGCCCCGCACCAGGTGCACGGGTGCGTCGAGCCGGACGTCGCTCATGCTTCCTCCTCGTCCCGGCGGGCGGCGAGCAGCGCGGCCATGACCTCGGCCACCCGGCGGCTCCGGCGCACGTCGCCGGTGCGGATCACCCGGCACCCGAGGGCCACGGCGGCGGCCTCCCGACCGACGGCGTCCGGGCCCGACCAGCGGGTGACGTCGACCGCCAGGGCCAACCCCCGACCGCACGCGAGCTCGCGCGCGGCCGGCAGCTCGGCCAGATCGTCGACCACGACGCCGACCGAGCCGGCGTCGCTCTCGACGAGCGGTAGGACGCCCGGCGGCACGAGGATCAGCTGGGCGCCCGACTGCCGGGCCGTCTGAGCCTCCTCCGGCGTGCGGGCGAGCACGGACACCGGCGTGTCCCCGGAGCGGGCCACGGGGCCTGACAGCCGCGGCGGCAGGGACACGTCCGCCAGGTCCGCCCCCGCCGCCCGCACGGTGGCAGCGGTGGCGAGCACCTCACCCTCCCGGCCGAAGCGGGGAGCGGGCACGACGCCCGCCACCAGCACCCGCGCTCGCAGATCGACCGGCTGCCCCCCCAGCACCAGCTGCACGCCCGGAAGGGGCACAGGGGGCGGAGGCGGCAAGGGCACCGCCGGAGGATAGGCGGCGCCCACCCCCCACCCTCGCTGGATTCAGGGGAGCCGCACGGTGGCACTTTGCGCGGTGTTGCCGAGCGTGTCGGTGGCAACCGCCCAGATCGACGCGCCTTGGATGCCCCATGAACCGCCGTCCGGACAATCGGCGTTGGAGTAGAAGCCCCAGCCGTTCGCCGCGGTGAACGGGTCGATCTCACCGGTCTCCTGGAAGCCACCACGGCGGCCGCCGACCAAGCACGCCCATTCATAGTTGACGTGGATGTTGACGCTGCTGACACCGCTCGGATCGTCGGCGAAGGCCTGGGCCACCATGTAGTTCCAGTCCGACGTGGTGAACTCACCGCTGACCGACACCGACGGGCCCGTTCGGTCGGGCGGCGGTCCCGGCCGCGTTGTCGTCGTGGTTGTGGAGGATGTCGTCGTGGTCGAGGACGACGTGGTCGTCGAGGACGACGTCGTGGTGGACGAGGATGACGTCGACGACGACGTGGTCGTCGAGGACGAGCTGGTCGTGGTGGAGCTCGATGCGGGTGGGTCGGGGATCGTCTCGCCGGGCAACGCCGGCCGTGTGTTGTCGACGGTGGTGGTGGGCGGGGCGTCGGGCCCGCTGTCCCGGGGCTGGGGCACTTCCGCCGTGTCGCCGGGGGGCGGCGTGGCCGGGTCGACGGGACCCGGGGTCGGCGGGGCCGGCTGCGTGTCGGGCGGGCCGGCGAGCTCGTCCGCGCCCGGGTGAGGGGCGTTGATCACGTCCTCGGACGGGTCCTGCGGGTTGTACTTGGCCACGGGGGTGACCGTGCCGTCGAGGTGGATGACTCCCGCCTTCTCGCTGTCGGGATCGTTGTAGAAGACGATGCCGTCCTCGTCGAACAGCTCGAAGTGACCGTCGGCGACCGGCTGGGGTGTCTCCACCACGCTGCCGTCCTGCACGTCGACGATCGCCACGGTGCCCGTGCTGAAGTTGGGCACGAACACGCGGCCCTGCGACTCCAGCGGATCGCCCAGCTCGCTGCCCCCGGGGAAGACCGACACCGCGACGTCCCGGCAGGCGCCCGAGTCGAGATCGCTGACCCGCAGCACGCCCTGGTCACCGGAGATCGAATAGACCCACGGATGGCCCGGGGACCCACCGAACCGGACCGTCCCGTCGCCGGGCGCCAGGTCCAGGCACACCTTGCGGCCCAGGCCGCCACCACGGCTGAGCGGGCGCACGGTGCGGGTGCTGGGGTCCGCCACCACCGGGGACCCGTCGGCCAGCACGAGCACCGCGTCCTCGGGGTGGTCCACGGCCCCGGCCCGATCGTGGCGCTCGGAGCCGTCGAACCAGGACAGGTCGCCGCTGGACGACCCCAGCAGCCACAGGCGGCCGTGGCCGTCGACCACGCTCGACGCGACCGACTCGGCCAGGGACTGGCCCCGGCCGCCCATGCGGGACCCGTCGTCCGGGTCGGCGATGGCCACCCGGCCCTGGTCGTCGTCCAGCACGTAGACAGCCCGCCCGCTGGCGTAGGCCGACACGTGGCCCGAGGACCGGTCCAGCACCTCAGCCGGCGCGGTGGGCAGGAAGGTCCGGGGATCGACCCGCACGACGGTCCCGGTCTCGCCGTTCACGCTGTAGCCGACGGAGCCGTGCTGGGTGGTCACGAGCGAGCCGGAGGCCGCGCCGACGTCGACCCGCGCCACCACCTCACCGGAGTCGCCGTCGATGAGCGTCATGAGCCCGACCGACGAGCCGACCCATGCACCGCCGGAGCGAAGGTCGACACGGGCGGGGGGTGTCCCCTCGCCCGCCATCGCCACCGACCCCACGCCGACGCACAGCACCAGTGCCGTGGCCGCCGTCCCCAGGCGCTTGCCGGACGATCCGGCCAGGCGTCGCCGCCAGGGCGTGCCCATCGGTCAGGCCTCCGCCGGCTCGGCCGGCCGGCGACGGAACGATGCGGGGGCGGGCGGCGGTCCCAGGGCGGGCGCAGCGGGAACGCGCGCCTCGCACCCCGGGACCGGGTGCGGCGTGGGGTTTGTCGCCGCCGCCGCCCGCCGGCCGCGATCGCGGGACTCGATCGTCATCGGGTGCTCCCGGTCCTTGAAGAGACGTTTCGGGCCCGCGCCTCGTTGCGCGGCATGGCGGATGGTCCGGTCATCGGCGCCGCCACCTCCGCACGAGCGGCCGGGGGTCCATCCGGGACGTGACCCGGCGGCGAACCCCGCCGGCCGCGTCGAGCTCGCCACGCGCCTTGCGCTCCAGCGTCCACGCCTGGCGGGCGGCGTCCTCGGACGGCTCGTTGGGCGCATAGACGGCCACGGCCACCAGCGTCGCCAGGGGCGCGACGGAGGTGACCGAGCCGTTGAACCGGGCGGTGGTGCGCGCGGCCACCTCGGTGGACGTGTGCGAGGGGTGGACGTCGACCCCGTGCTCGGTGAGCCGGTCGACGGTCTCCTGCCAGGCGCCGACGACCCGGTCCGACGGGCGGCCGCCGGTGCGGCGGCGCCAGCGGCGGTTGGCCTTGACGGTCACCGAGACGATCGGCAGTGCGGCCAGCGCCGCCAGCAGCAGGAGACCGCCGATGGCGGCCCCCTCGCGGATCCGGTCGCCGGCGCCGGTCGAGTTGGTGGCGTCGGGCACGACGACCCGGGGCTCGACCGGCTCGTCGACCTGGTCGCCCTCGGGGCCCGGGGTCTCCGCGGGCGCGTCGGACACATCGTCGGCCGGATCGTGCGCCGCGCCGATCTTCGACAGGTCGGTCGGCTCGACCACGACCCAGCCCTTGCCGACCAGGTTCACCTCCGGCCAGGCGTGGGCCTGCGCCTCGGTGATCTTGTAGCTGCCGTCGGCTTCGGGCGGCGGCAGCAGGTAGCCGACGACGACACGGGTGGCGAAGCCGCGCTCGCGGGCCAGCAGCGCGAAGGCAGACGCGAACTGCTCGGCGTAGCCCTCCCGCTCCTGGGGCTCGCCGGTGAGCATGCGCAGCAGCGCGCCGTAGGAGTGGCCGGGCGGCGCGTCGGCCGAGTCGTCGTAGCGCACCTGACGCAGCTGGTCACGCAGGGCCAGCAGCTCGGCCGGATGCGAGCTGGCCAGGTCGGCCCACAACAGCGCCAGGTTCTGCAGCTGCGGCGGGACGTCGGGCGGCAGGGTCCGGTACGGATCGAGGATCGGGGTGGCCGCCGCCCGCAACCCAGGGAGATCGCCCTCGTCCGACACCTGGGTCAGCGCCCCGACCTGGCTCACGACGTCGTAGGTGGTCAGCTTCGGCGACGTGTTGGTGCGCACCAGCGTGCCCGATGCCGGGTCGAAGCCGACCTGGGCGCCCCGGGCGTCGACCGACACGGGGCGCCCGATCACCGGGAGGAACGGCCCGTCGAGCCCGGACAGCGTCACCCGCTCGTGGACCGTCGCGGTCGGCTGCGGGTCGCCCACCAGCAGCGGGTCCGGCGGCAGCTCCTCCCCTGCCAGCCGGTATTCGGCTGTGGTGGTCCAGTGGGCACCGTCGTAAGCATCGAGCGCGGCTACCCCGATGCGGTCGACACCATCGGGCAGGCCGTCGACCGTCAGCGTGAAAATCTCGTCCGGCGACGGTGCGCTCAGCTGAGACTTGAGCTCGACCAGGGGGCTGAGCGCGTCGTCGATGTCGAGGCGCATGTCCCGGAAGTCGCGGGGGTCGAAACGGTCGCCCTGGCCGAGGGCCAACCCACCGGCCGCCACCGGGCCGGCGATGGCGAGCGCGATCACGACCGGGACGCCGAAGATCAGATGCCCGGCGTTCACCCGACGGCGGGGGACGTCCGGCGAGGCGGCGCCCTCGTCGACATCGCCGGCCAGCGGGGTCGGTCCCAGGTCCGGGGGGTCGCCGGGAACGGTGGCGGGGTCGGCCGCGGACTGGCGCACGCGCTCGACCCCGGCGGCCGCCAGCCGTCCGGCGCGCACGTACACGAGCAGCAGGGCGGTCGCCAGCACAGCCGCCGTGATGGCCAGGTGGGCGCCTCCGCCCGCCGCCACCAGGGCAAGACCCAGCGTGAACGCCACGGTCACGGGCGCGACAGGCAGGAGCGGCGAGGCGGTGCGCATGGCGAGCACCGCGCCCGCCGCGCTCGCCGCCCAGGTCAGGACGACCGGGGTGAGGAGCAGGTCACCCCGCGCGTCGGCGGGCAGGCCGACGGACAGCATCTCGGCCCAGCCGTTGACCACCCCGTGGCCGAGCGCCGACCACGCCGCTGGGACCGGCAGGCCGCCGCTGGTCTTGCTCCAGTACACGACCACCACGGCGTAGACCGGCAGGCCGATGCCGGTGAGCACCGCGACCCGGGTGGACGACCACCCCCACCGGTCGGCCGCCAGCGCGATCAGCGCGGGGACCGCGGCCGCGCCCAGCACCACCGGAGCGAACCGCCAGCCGGCGTAGAACCCGGCATAGACCAGACCGCTGAGACCGGCCGCGAGACCGCAGAGGACGATCTCGACCCCGAGGCCGCGCCGCCGGGCGGCATGCGCGGGTGGAGCAGGGTCTCCCGGACCCCGCCGGACGGCGGGCCCGGCCGGGGCCGCGTCGCTCATCGTCCCGACCGCGCGTTCCACGTCACCGCGAACTGGTCGCTGGTCCGGCAGTTCACGACGTAGGCGCCCGAGACGGCCGGGGCCGGCCGGTCGAACTCCTCCCCCACCATGACAAGGCTGACCAGGTCGAAGCGATCGCGTACGGCCGAGATGCTCGCCACCTGCTCGGCCGGCGCTTGACCCGTCACGACCCCGAGTGAGACCCCGGCCTCCTCGGGGACCATGCGGGCCAGCTCGACCAGGCCGGGATCGTCGTCCGAGCGCTCGATCCCGGCGAGCAGGTCGAGCACGACGGCCCGGCCGTCGCCGGACCGGTCGACAGCGGTGACCGCACCGCCGGTCGTGCGGAACGAGAGGGGGTAGCCGCCATCGCAGGCCGCCACGCACAACGACGCGGCCACCCGCACGGCATCCTCGAACGACTCGTCGCCGTAGGGCGCGGTGCTGGTGTCGAGCACCACCATGAGGCGGGGCTCGTTGGGGACGACGTTGTGCCGGACCATCAGGGTCCCCATCCGGGCCGTGGAGCGCCAGTGGATGAGCCGCAGGTCGTCGCCGGGCACGTACTCGCGCAGGCTGTGGAACGCGATGCCGCCCTGCGGGGAGGTGCTGGTGGTCGGGCCGTCCATGTCCCGGGCGCGGCCGGTCGGCACCGGGTCCACCACGTGCACACGCGGGTGGACCGCGAGCGTCGAGTGCGACGCATGCTCCTGGGCCAGCATGACCAGGCGCAACGGATCCGACCGGGCGATGGTGAGCGGGCCCACCTGGTAGATGCCGCGCCGGTCGGTGGGCAGCGCGTAGCGGGTGGTGTAAGAGGCGCCCGGCGCCAGGCTCGGCATCGGGACGGCCACTTTCCGCGCGCCTACGTTCTCCACCGCGAGCAGGGGCGGACTGCGACGGGAGGCGGCGTTGGTGAGGGTGAGGACGCCACGAGCGGACTCGCCGACGGCCACCCGCGCCGGCGTGACTTCGCGGGTCGCCACCATGTCGGGCCGGAGCAGCATCCACCACAGGCCCGTGAGCAGGGCAAACACGCACGCGAGGCCCACCGCGACGAGTTCCGGGTAGTGCGCGACGGAGCCGGCGAGCAGGAAGAGCACGGCAGCCGCGGCGACGACCTTCCCGGACGTGGTGAGCACTTGGGGATGGTGCGCTCGTGTGATCGGCCCAGTCCCCAGGGGAATTCCCGGGTTCGTTGCGTGGGTTGTGCGTGGACCGCACGCGGCGTGGCCTAACATCCCAGGCGGGAAGGGCGATTTTTTCCGGGAGCAGGGATGCCCGACCACGGCGGAACATCGCGAAGCGCGCCTCTGGGCCGCGACGCAGAGCTGCGATCTCTGCGCCGCCTCCTCGACGACGTCACCGCGGGCCATGCCTCGGTGCTCGTGCTCGGCGGAGAGGCCGGTCAGGGCAAGACCGCGCTGGTCGAGTGGACCACGGAGTCGGCGGTCGAGGACGGGTTCACCGTGCTGGGTGCCACCGGCGTGGAGTTCGAGAGCGAGCTGGCCTTCAGCGGCCTGACCGCCGTGCTGCGACCGCTGTTGCCCCACATGGACGAGCTGACCGATCTCCAGGCGCAGGCGCTGCGGGGCGCGCTGGGGCTCGCCCCGTCCGACGGGCCGGCGCTGACCGTCTACGGGGCCACCCTGTCGCTGCTCTCGCAGGCGGCGGTGACCAACCCCGTGGTCGTCGTGGTGGACGACGCCCAGTGGATCGACCGGGCCAGCCTCGAGGCGCTCGTCTTCGCGGCCCACCGCTGCGATGCCGACCGGGTCGGGTTCGTGTTCGCGCAGCGGACCGGCGAGCCGTGCCTGCTCGACCAGACCCGGTTCCCCCGCCTGGAGCTGCCCGGGCTCAGCGAGCGCGCCGCCGCCGAGCTGCTGGGGCGCCTCGGCGTGGTTCCCGCCGTCGCCCAGCAGTGCTGGCGCCTCACCCACGGCAACCCGCTCGCGTTGATCGAGGGCACCCGCGGGCTCTCGCCGGCCCAGCGGGTGGGCGAGGCACCGCTGCCCACCGTCCTGCCGGTGGACGACCGGCTGCTCGAGGACTTCCGGATCAAGCTGGGTGTGCTCGGACCGGCGTCCCTGCGGGCCCTGGGCGTGGCGGCCCTGGCCTCGGACGGGGACCTCGACACCATCGGGGCGGCGCTGGCGGACCTGGGGGGATCGCTCCACGACCTCGAGGCCGCCGAGACGCACCAGGTCGTGACCATGGGCCAGGGCCGGGTCGAATGGCGCCACCCGCTGCTGCGCTGCGCGGCCCACCAGGTCCTCGAAGCCGGCGAGCGGCGCGACCTGCACCAGGCTCTGGCCCGCGTCACCGCGGCCGCCGGGCAGGACGACCGGGCGGTCTGGCACCTGTCCCAGAGCGTGGCAG
Organism: Acidimicrobiales bacterium; assembly: GCA_036558145.1. GTDB lineage: Bacteria > Actinomycetota > Acidimicrobiia > Acidimicrobiales > VFJN01 > ZC4RG19. Next base: position 1,516 of record DATBGF010000374.1, on the reverse strand, counting down.
GCCCCGATGCGGACGTCGCCGAGCGGCTGGCCGCAGCCGCGGCCGTCGCCTACCGCCGGGGCGCGGTCGTCGCCGCGGCCGAGGCCTACGAGCAGGCGGCCCGCCTGGCCCCGACCGGGCCGCTGCGGGAGATGTACGTGCTCGGCGCGGCGGACGTGCGCTGGGCCACCGGGGACTTCGAACGCACCACGGCGCTGCTCCGCCCCGCCATCGAGCGGGCCGACGACCCGGTGACCCGAGGCCGGATGGCCGTGATCCTCGGGCAGGCCGAGACGTGGCTCTCGGGCGCGCCGGTCGCCATCGAGCTGTTCGAGCGGCACGCCCGGGCCACGCTCGACACCGCGCCGGAGCTGTCGGCGGTGCTGATGCTGCACGCCACCATGGCCCGGCTGATGACGCTGGACATGGCGGGCAGCCTCGAAGCCGCCGGGCGGGCAGCGTCGGCCGCGGAGCGCGCCACGGAGCCGCACGTCCTGTTCGGGGCCTACGCCGTGCGCTCCCTCGCGGGGTTCTTCAACGGCGGCGGGCCCGCGTCCGAAGTCGCGATCGAGCCGATCGGCCAGGTGACCGTGGCCAACCTGGACGACAAGGACGACCAGGGCGTCGCCGTCATCATCCAGCTCTGCGCCTATGCCTACATGGCCTGCGGTGACGTGGACCGGGCCCTCGACCTGCTGTCCATCGTCATCGAGCACAGCGACGGCAGCGGCATGCTCGGTCGCTCGGTCGTGGCCCGCATGGCGCGGGCCGAGGCGCTGTGGCGGCGCGGTCGCTGGGCGGAGAGCCTGGCCCAGCTCAGCCACCTGCGGTCGCTGCTGCAGTCGACCAACAACCATCCGACCTCGCGGATGTTCACCTCTGCGGTGCTGACCCGGCTCGAGGCCGGGCTCGGTCACGAGGAGGCCTGCCGCCGCTACGCCGCCGAGACGCTCGAAGCGTCGCGACCTCTCGGCATCCACCACCTGACCGCCTGGGCCCTCAGTGGGCTCGGCCTGCTGGAGCTGGGAGCCGGGCGCTATGCCGCGGCCGCGGGCCATTTCGACGAGGTCGCCTCGCTCGCAATCCAGATCGGCGAGCCCGGGTTCCTGTGGTGGCACGGCGACGCCATCGAGGCCTACCTGGGATGTGGCCGCATCGCGGACGCCCGGGACCTTCTCGACCAGCTGAGGCAGGTCGTGGACGCCACGCAGCGGCCCTGGGCCCGGGCCGTCGTCGATCGCTGCGCCGCCCTGCTCGCCACCAGCTTGGAGACTGGCGTGGTCGGCGGGCCACGGGACGGGCGCGCGCTGGACGAGGACGAGGATCCGCCCGAGGATCCGTGCGATCGCCTCGTACGGGCGCAGACGGCCTTTGCCGAGCTCGATGCTCCGTTCGAGGAGGCCCGCACGCTGCTGGCCACGGGCGAGCGGCGCATCGCGGCCGGCGACCGGCGGGGTGGTGCCACCGACGTGGCCCGCGCCCGGACGATCTTCGACCGCCTCGGGGCCCGGGCGTGGAGCGAGCGCGCCTCGCGCCT
>DATBGF010000373.1:0-13575 GCA_036558145.1 Acidimicrobiales bacterium | reverse complement strand
GGCCATCGCCCGCGCCCTGGTGGGCGAGCCGGACGTGCTGCTGCTCGACGAGCCGTTCGGCGCCCTCGACCTCCAGACCCGCCAGAGCCTGCACGAGTTCCTGCGCCAGGTCTGGCTGCGCACGGGCGCCACCGTCCTTATGGTCACCCACGACGTGGGCGAGGCCGTCTACCTGTCCGAACGGGTGGTGGTCCTCACCAGGAGCCCGGGCACGGTGTCGGAGATCATCGAGGTCCCCTTCGGCCGCACCCGTGGCCCCGCCGTCCGCCGCGAGCAACGCTTCATGGCCATCGAGGACGAGATCGACGACCTCCTGCGCGCCCGCCGGGCGAGCTGAGCCTGGGCCTGACCCGAGGTCAAGTTAGTCTCACGAGCGTGAGCACACTGACGATCGGATCGCTGGACGCCGGCCGGGTGGGGCTGGGGTGCAACAACTTCGGGATGCGCATCGGGGAGGACCGGGCGGGGGAGGTGGTGCGGGCCTCGCTCGACGCGGGCATCACGTTCTTCGACACCGCCGACACCTACGGCGGCACGCGGTCGGAGGAGTTCCTGGGCAAGGCGCTGGCCGGCCGGCGCGACGAGGCCATCGTGGCCACCAAGTTCGGCTCGACGCTGGGCGAGGGGAGAGGCGGCGCCAGCGCCCGCTGGGTGGCCCAGGCGTGCGAGGACAGCCTGCGTCGGCTGGGCACCGACCGCATCGACCTCTACCAGCTCCACCGGCCCGACGACAGCGTGCCCATCGCCGAGACGCTGGGCGCGCTGGACGAGCTGGTGCGGGCGGGGAAGGTGCTGCGCATCGGCAACTCCAACTTCTCCGCGGCGCAGATCGACGAGGCCGCGGCCACCGCCGCCGAGTCGGGCGGGGCCGCGTTCACCACGGCCCAGAACAACTTCAGCCTGCTGGACCGGCGGGTGCAGGAGAAGGTCCTGCCCGCGTGCGAGCGCCAGGGGCTGGCGATGCTGCCCTACTTCCCGCTGGCCAGCGGGCTGCTCACCGGCAAGTACACCCGGGGCGAGCCGCCGCCCGAGGGCACCCGCCTGGCGCTCATGCCCTCCGAGCGGGTCGACCGGGTGCTGTCGGAGCGCAACTTCGACCTGGTCGAGCGGCTCAGCGCCTGGGCCGAGGGCCAGGGGCACACGATCCTGGAGCTGGCCTTCGCCTGGCTCTCCGCCCAGCCCGCCATGGGCCCGGTGATCGCCGGGGCCACGTCCGCGGAGCAGGTGCAGGCCAACGTGGCCGCCGGCCGGTGGGAGCTCGGCGCCGACGAGCTGGCCGCGGTGGACGCCATCCTCTCCGGGGGCTAAGCCCGGAGGCGATGAGGACTCTGCACTTCGGCCTGCGCGTGGCCGACCTCGAGCGGTCGCTCGCGTTCTACACCGGGGTCGGCTACGACGTCGTCGGGGACGTCCCCGAGACCCCGTTGGGCCACCTGACCATGCTCAAGCTGCCCGGCGACGAGTTCGTCACCATCGAGCTCGTCCACGATCCGAGCGAGCCGCTCACCGCCGGGCCGGCCCACTTCGTCATCACGGTCGAGTCGATGGACAGCACCGTCGAGGCGCTCACCGCCCGCGGCATCGCGGTCGAGCCACCCACGTCACCCGACGGCTCGGACACGTTCCAGACGGCATGGATCGCCGACCCGGACGGCAACCGGATCGAGCTGGTCCAGTGGCCTCCCGGCCACCCCGACGGCCTCGGCGACGCCGACTGGGGCGACTGACCAGCACGGGCCGCGCTCCGTCCCGGGAAACACGCGGACGGTGGTCGCAACAGGTATTGCACACACGTTGAAAAAACCCTACGGTGCCCGCGAGTGGGTGAGACATCCGTCACAACTGCGTCGCAAGACCCGCGCGACCCCGATGACCGGGCCGCGCAGGACGGGCGGCTGACCAGGGCCGCTCGCACGCGCGCCGCTGTGGTCGACGCGTTGCTGACGCTGAACGAGCGGGGCAACGTGCGCCCGACCGCCCGGGACATCGCCACCGAGGCCGGTGTGTCCCTGCGCTCGCTGTACGTCCACTTCGACGACCTCGAAGCGCTGTTCCTGGCGGCCGCCGAGCGCCACACCGACCGCCTCGCCGCCCTCGTGGGCCCGCTGGTCGTCCAGGGCGACCGCGAGTCCCGCATCGAGATGCTGCTGTCCCGCCACGCCACGCTCTACGAGGCGGGCGCGGGCGTCCGGCGGGCGGCCCTGCTCCAGGAGCCGTTCTCGCCCGCGCTCCAGCAGGCGCTGACCCTGGGCCGCAAGCTGGCCCGCTCCACGATCCGCCAGGTGTTCGCGCCCGAGCTCGCCGCCGCCGGCGACGAGGGCCGCGTCGCGCTGGCCCGGGCCCTCGAGATCTCCACCAGCGCAGCGACGTGGGACGCGCTGCGCACGTTCCAGCAGCTCAGCGTCGAGGCTGCCACCGACCAAGTGCGCGAGATGGTGCTGGCGTTCTTCACGCGCTGGGCACCCTCCACCGGCAACGGGCGCCAGACCTGACCTACTCACACGAACATTGGGGGGAAGGAGTGCGATGACGACCGCCGCCATCGATCGCACGAAGCGAGCAGACTTCGCCGACCTGGGCCGACGGTTCGAGTTCCTGTTGCCGCTGGTGGGCCTGATCGTCCTCCAGCGACTGTTCTGGCCGGCCCCGCTGGGCATCATGCTCAACGGCGCGCTGGTCGGGGGCCGCATCGCGCTGATCGCGGTCGGCATCGCGCTGGTCTACCGCGCCAACCGCATCGTCAACTTCGCCCAGGGTGACCTCGGCGCCGTGCCGGCCACGCTCGGCGTCATGCTGGTCGTGGCCTGGGGCTGGAGCTACTGGCTGGGGCTGGCCGTGGGCCTGGCGGGCGCGCTCGTGCTCGGCGGCCTCGTCGAGATGCTCATCATCCGGCGCTTCTTCAACTCGCCCCGCCTGCTGCTGACGGTGGCGACGATCGGCATCTCGCAGATCCTGGCGGGCGCCGCCCTCTTCCTCCCACGCGCCTTCGGCAACACCTCGTTCGGCACCCAGCTGCCCCAGCCCTTCAGCGCCACGTTCACGGTCTCGCCGGTCATCTTCAACGCCAACGACATCTTCACCATGATCGTGGTGCCGGTGTGCCTGGTGAGCCTGGCCGTGTTCCTGCACCGCTCCAAGGTGGGCGTCGCCATCACCGGGGCGGCCGAGCGCGCCGACCGGGCGTTCACGCTCGGCATCCCGGTCAAGCGCCTCCACACGGTCGTGTGGATCGTGGCCTCCCTGCTCGCCTTCCTGGCCATGTACCTGCGCGCCGGCGCCGTCGGCCTGCCCATCGGCGAGGTGCTGCCGCCGGTGTTCCTCGTCCAGGCGCTGGCCGCCGCGACGTTCGGCCGCTTCGAGAAGTTCCTCACCATCGGGGCCACCGCCATCGGCCTCGGCATCGTCGACCAGTCCATGACCTTCCAGCCGGGCAGCCGGCAGGCGAAGAACGACGCCGTCATGTTCCTGATCGTGCTGGTGGGCCTGCTGGTCACCCGGCGCAACCCGGGCTCGGGCCGCGTGGACAGCGACGCCTCCGCCACCTGGCAGGCCACCCGGGAGACCCGGCCGGTGCCCCGGGAGATGCGTCGCCTGCCCGAGGTGGTCTGGGGCCGCGTCGCCCTGTGGGCGGTTCTGCTCGGCTTCGTGCTGACCCTGCCGATGTGGCTGTCCACCAGCCGCGTGCACCTGGCCACGATCATCGCCATCTTCGGCATCGTGGCCGCGTCCCTGGTGGTGCTCACCGGGTGGGCGGGCCAGGTGAGCCTGGGCCAGATGGCGTTCGTGGGCGTGGGCGCCGCCGTCGGCGGCTACTTCACGGACCACAAGGGCTGGGACGTCGCCCTGGCGCTCGTCGTCGCCGGGGTGGTGGGCGCCGTCGCCGCCGTCATCGTCGGCTACCCCGCGCTGCGGCGCCGGGGCCTGACCCTGGCCGTCAGCACGCTGGCGTTCGGGCTGTTCGTCTCGTCCTACCTGCTGAACCGCACGATCTTCTCCGACTTCCTGCCCAGCCGGCAGTTCGACCGGGGCACGATGCTCGGGATCGACCTGACCAGCGAGACGTCCATGTTCTACGTGTCGCTGGCCGTGCTGGCCCTGGCGCTGGCCATGGTGGTGGGCTGGCGGCGCAGCCGGACCGGCCGGGTGCTCATCGCCATCCGCGAGAACGAGAAGGCGGCGCTGGCCTACGGCGTCAACGTCACCCGGACCAGCCTGGCCGCCTTCGCCTTCTCCGGTTTCCTGGCCGCCGCCGCCGGCGTCCTCTACGTGCAGCTCTCCAAGGGCCTGAGCGCCGACCCGTTCCTGCCCCAGCGCAGCCTCGAGCTGTTCACGATGGTCGTGATCGGCGGCCTCGGCTCGCTGCCCGGTGCGCTGCTCGGCGCCACCTACGTCCACAGCGTCGACTTCTTCCTGCCGGCCGAGTGGCAGTTCCTGGCCACCGGCGCCGGCCTGCTGCTGGTGCTGCTGCTGTTCCCCAGCGGGTTCGGCGGCGTGCTGGCCGACGTCCGCGACGGGGCCCTGCGCCGCATTGCCCAGCGCCGGAAGCTGATCGTGCCCAGCCTGCTGGCCGACGTGCGGGTGGAGGAGGCGGCCGACGCCCCGCCCGAGGAGGAGGTGCTCGCGGCCGCGGCCGAGATCGCCGAGGAAGCCGAGGCCGGGGCCGAGATCGCCCCGGTGGCGTCCGAGTCGCTGGCGGCGGCCACGGCGGGCCTGGTCGACGAGGTCGCCGGCAACGGCGCCGGCGACGGCGAGGGCGCCCAGGCGGCGACCGGACCGCCGGGCGACAACGGTTGGGGCTATTCGCCACCACGACCGGCCGACGGCACCGACGGTGACAACGTGGAGGTGGGGTCGTGACCACGCAGGACCTGCCCCCCACCGACACCGGCGTCCCCGAGGACAGCCCGGGCACCATGGTCGAGCCCGACGGCGACCGGTCCCGCCCCGCCCACGCCGCCGGCCGGGTCGAGTCGCGCTGGGAGCGCTGGGCGCGCGAGAACGTGGGCGGCCTGCCGCTGTGGCCGCTGTTCGTGCTGTTCGGCCTCAACATGGCCGACGAGCTGGACCGCAACGCCTTCGGCGTGCTGCTCCCCGAGATCCGCGACAGCTTCGGGCTCAACACGAGCGGCATCCTCACCGTGGTGTCGCTCTCGCTGGTGGCGGCGCTGCTCATCGCGCTGCCCATCGGCTTCCTGGGCGACCGCACCCGCCGGCTGCCCATCGCGCTGGCCGGCGCCCTCGGCTGGGGCGTGTTCTCGATCATGACCGGCCTGGCTCCCACGCTGCTGGCGCTGGGCATCGCCCGGGCGGGCTCGGGCCTGGGGCGGGCGGTCAACGAGCCGGTCCACAACTCGCTGCTGGCCGACTACTACGACATCCCGGTCCGGCCCCGCGTCTACGGCATCCACCGCTACGCCAACGCCCTCGGCCAGTTCATCGGTCCGCTGGTGGGCGGGATCATGGGCTACTACTGGGGCTGGCGGTCCCCGTTCTTCGTCTTCTCCTTCGTCACCCTCTTCTTCGTCCTGTGCGGGCTCAAGCTGCGCGAGCCGATCCGTGGCCGCTGGGAGCGCAAGGCCATGGGCTCGTCGGAGGAGGTGGCCGACACCGAGGAGATCCCGCCGTCGTGGGCCGAGTCCTTCCGCGTCGTGTGGGAGGTCCGCAGCCTGCGGCGCATCTTCTTCGCCCTGCCCTTCGTGGCCATCGCGCTGGTCGGCCTGCTCACGCTGGGCGGCCTCTACTACGACGAGGTGTGGGGCTTCAACGAGGCCCAGCGAGGCTTCCTCACGGCCTGCATGGAGGGCGGGGCCCAGCTCGTGGGCCTGCTGTTCGGCATCCCGCTCGCCACCCGGCTGCTGGCCAAGGGCGCCGGCTACGTGATGCGCTTCCTGTCGATCGTCTCGCTGTTCATCACCGCGGCCTGGGTCGTGTTCGCGCTGGCGCCGGTGCTGCCGATCGCCCTGCTCGCCAACGCCCTGATCTCCGCCAGCTTCTTCCTGCTCGTCCCCGGGATCTTCACGGTGATGTCGCTGGCCGTGCCGTCCAAGGTGCGCACGTTCGGCTTCGCCATCGCCACGCTGTGGGTGCTGCCCGGCCTGCTGCTCCTGCCGGTCGTCGGGAGCCTGGCCGACCACTTCGGCATCCGGGTCGGGCTGCTGGCCGCCGCGCCGATGTTCACCATCGGCGGCTGGCTGCTGTCCACGGGCGGTCAGTTCGCGGAGCGCGACATCGCGCAGGTGTGGAAGTCCGCTGCGGCCCGCTCCGAGGTGGCCATGCTGCGGCGCCAGGGCAAGGTCAAGCTGCTCCTGGCCCGGGACGTCGACGTCCACTACGACAACGTGCAGGTCCTCTTCGGCGTGAACATGGAGGTCGACGAGGGCGAGATCGTGGCGCTCATGGGCACCAACGGTGCCGGCAAGTCGACCCTGCTCAAGGCCATCTCCGGGCTGGTGCAGGCCAGCGGGGGCGCCATCATCTTCGACGGCCGGGACATGACCCACACGCCGCCCGACGAGATCGCCAACAAGCGCGGCGTGGCCGTCGTCCCCGGCGGCCAGGGCGTGTTCACCCAGCTCAGCGTGGGCGACAACCTGCGCCTGGCGGCCTGGAACCGCAAGGCCCGCTCGCCTGAGGTGCGGGCCGACACCCAGCGCGTGCTGGATCTGTTCCCGGCCCTGAAGGACCGGCTCGACGAGCCCGCCGGCAACCTGTCGGGCGGCCAGCAGCAGATGCTCACGCTCGGCATGGCGTTCATCGGCAAGCCCCGGCTGCTCATGATCGACGAGCTGTCCCTGGGCCTGGCGCCGTCGGTCGTGACCCAGCTGCTGGAGATGGTGCGCTCCCTGCGCGACCACGGCACCACGGTCATCCTCGTCGAGCAGTCGGTGAACGTGGCGCTCACCATCGCCGACCGCGCCTACTTCATGGAGAAGGGCGAGGTGCGCTTCGAGGGCCCGACCAGCGAGCTGCTGGGCCGGACCGACCTGCTGCGCTCGGTGTTCCTCCGGGCCGCGGCCCAGGAGGTCGACGACGACGGCGCCGAGGCCCGGTCCCACTCCGCCCTGCGGGAGGGGGCGTCGGTGCTGGAGGTCCGGGACGTGTCCCGGCGCTTCGGCGGCGTGACGGCGCTGGACGGCGTCTCGTTCGACGTGCGCCCCGGCGAGATCCTCGGCTTCATCGGCCCCAACGGCGCCGGCAAGACCACGCTGTTCGACGTGATCTCCGGCTACACGCCGGCCGACGCCGGCACGATCCGCCTGCGGGGTCGCGACGGCGAGATGGTCGACCTGCACGGCAAGGCGACCCACAAGCGGTCGTGGTACGGCCTCGGGCGCTCGTTCCAGGACGGCCGGCTGTTCCCCGGCCTCACCGTGGACGAGGCCATCGCCGTGGCGCTGGAGCAGCACGTGGAGGTGCGCGACCCGTTCGCGGCCACGCTGCACCTGCCGTCCGTCGCCGACTCGGAGCAGGCCGTGCACGAACGGGTCGACGCGCTGATCGAGCTGCTGGCGCTGGGCGCCTACCGTGACAAGTTCGTGCGCGAGCTGTCGACCGGCACCCGCCGGGTGGTCGACCTCGCCTGTGTCCTCGCCCAGCAGCCCTCGGTGCTGCTGCTCGACGAGCCGTCCAGCGGCATCGCCCAGCGCGAGGCCGAGGCGCTCGCCCCCATGCTGCGCCGCGTGCGGGACGAGCTGGGCGCCAGCCTGCTCGTCATCGAGCACGACCTGCCGCTGCTGGGATCCATCTCCGACCGCATGATCGCCCTCGACCTGGGTCGCCAGGTGGCGGAGGGCACGCCTGCCGAAGTCATCGAAGACCCCGCCGTGGTGGCGTCCTACCTAGGGACCGACGAGGACGCCATCACGTCATCCAGTGCCACGACAGCCGGCTGACGGTCCTCAGCCGACCGGACGCACGAAAGGAGCGGTCGATGTCGACCACCGACGAGACCAAGACCGGCGGGGACGTAACCCCACCGCCCGGCAAGAAGAGCAACACACGCCGGATGCTGATCCGGTACGGGCCGATCGCCGTGGTGATCATCCTGATCGCCGCCGCCGTCTTCGTCTTCGGGGGAGGTGGTGGTGACGACGACGACCAGAGCGGCTCCGCCAACATCAACACCGACGAGGAAGCGCTCATCAAGAGCGGGCCCATGACGCCGCAGAAGGCCGACCTCGAGGGCAAGGACGTCGACTTCGGGCCCCGCTGCGACACGGACACCGGTCGCATCATGCTGGTCTCGGTGTACGCGCCCCCGTGCGTCGAGCCGTTCACCGGCGACAACGGCGGCGAGACGGCCCAGGGCGTCACCGGCGACACGGTCAAGGTCGTGTACTACCGGGCCGACCCCGCGCTCGACCCGCTGCTCGCCGCCACGGTCGAGGGCGCAGGCGCGGACGTCGACCCGACGTCGGCCGACCGCACCATCGAGGACTACGCGAACCTCTACAACAAGATCTTCGAGACCTACGGCCGCAAGGTCGACGTGGAGATCTACGTCGGCACCGGCGCAGGCTCGGACGCGACGGCGGCCAAGAGCGACGCCATCGCCATCGCCGAGAAGAAGCCGTTCGCGGTGATCGGCGGCCCGGCCCAGTCCAGCGCCGTGTTCGCCGAGGAGCTCGCCTCCCAGGGCATCGTGTGCGGCCCCGGCTGCGCGGTCGCGCTCAACGAGGACATCGTCAACGAGTTCTCCCCGCTGCTGTGGCAGGTCGGCCCGACGCCCAACCAGGCCGTGCAGCTGGCGTCCGAGGCCATCGGCAACATGGCCGGCCCGGGTAAGGCCACCCTCGCCGGCGACGACGCCACCAAGGCGAAGGACCGGGTCTACGCCCTGCTCCACTACGACACCCCCGACGGCGACCACCAGCAGGTGTTCGAGGACTTCAAGGCGTCGCTGGCGGACAACGGCATCGACATCGCCACCGACATCGAGTTCACGCTCGACCTGGCCAACGCCCAGGAGAACGCCCGGACCAACATCTCCAAGCTGAAGGAGGCCGGGGTCACCACGATCATCCTGTACACCGACCCGTTCACGCCGGCCTCGCTCACCAAGGAAGCGACGGCGCAGAACTACCACCCCGAGTGGATCCTCGGCCCCAACACCCTGATGGACACGACGATCTTCGCCCGCCAGGTCGACCAGGAGCAGTGGAGCCACATGTTCGGCACCGCCTTCATCGGGGCGCGGGGCCAGCAGGAGGACGACGGGGCGTTCCGGATCTACGACTGGGCCTACGGCGGCCTGCCGCCCAACAACACGGCCAACGTGCTGGAGCCCCCGCTGCGCACGCTCTTCTCCGGCATCCACCTGGCCGGCCCGGACCTGACGGTGGACTCGTTCCGTGACGGCCTGCTGCGCAACCCGCCGGCCGGCGGCGGCCCCACCGAGCCGCAGGTGTCCCGGGGCGAGCACGGCGTCTGGCCCGACTTCGACTGGGGCGGCTCCGACGACATCGCGTTCATCTGGTGGGACCCCACCGCGACGGGCGAGGACGAGGTCGGCAACGCCGGGACCGGCATGTACCGCTACGCCCTCAACGGCAAGCGCTACACGCTGGGCCACATGCCCTCCTCGACCGATGACGCCGGCATCTTCGACGTCGACAAGTCGGTCACGGTGTTCGACCAGGTGCCCGAGGAGGACCGCACCCCGGACTATCCGCCGCCCGACTGAGCACCCAAAAGTCCGGACAGACGACCACCCTCCGAGGGAGTAACCTCACGGTAACTTCTGGGGGAACGGGGAGGGGAGTCGCCGATGTCCACCACTCAGGACACTCGCGAGCAGGGAGGACTGCCGGGCGGGAAGCCGCCCGGCAGTCGCCCTGCCTGGCTGAAGGCGGTCCGCCGCTACGGGCCGATCGCCGCCGTCGTCGTGCTGATCGCCGGAGCCGTCCTCGTCTTCGGCGGCCGGGGCGGAGGTGACGACGACAGCGACCAGCCGTCGTCCGGCGGGGTCGAGGCGGCGTCCCAGGACGAGCTGACCCGCAGCGGTCCGATGACGCCGGCCAAGGCCGACCTGCTGGGCCAGGAGGTCGACTTCGGGCCCAACTGCGACACCGAGCTCGGACGCATCAAGCTCCCCTCCGTGTACGCCCCGCCGTGCGTGCAGCCCTTCGAGGGCGACAACGGCGGCGCGACGTTCCAGGGCGTGACCGGCGACGAGATCAAGGTCGTCTACTACCGCAGCGACCCGGCCATGGACCCGCTCACGACCGCCATGGTGGCGGGCGCCGGCGTCGACATCGATCCCAGCGCCGAGGCCGACACGATCCAGGGCTTCACCGACCTCTACAACCACATGTTCGAGACCTACGGCCGCACGGTGAAGGTCGAGGTCTTCACCGGCACGGGCGCCGACGACGACATCGAGGCGGCCCGGGCCGACGCCATCGCCATCGCCGAGAAGCACCCGTTCGCCGTGATCGGCGGTCCCCGGCGGGCCAGCCCGACCTTCGCCGCCGAGCTGGCCTCGCACCAGATCGTGTGCGGCCCCACGTGCGCCGAGGCGCTCCCCGAGGACATCGTCAAGGAGAACGAGCCCTACCTGTGGCAGGCGCTCGAGACGCCCGAGCAGGCCGTCGACGGCGCGTCCGCTCTGATCGGGTCGCTCGCGGGCCCGGGCAAGGCCGTGCTGGCGGGCGACGAGGACATGCGCAACCAGGACCGGGTCTACGGCCTGGTGCACTACGACACGCCCAACGGCGACCACCAGCCGGTGTTCGAGCGGTTCCGGGACGCCCTGGCCGACAACGGGATCGACCTGGCCACCGACGTCGAGTTCACCCTCGACCTGGCCCAGGGCCAGGAGAACGCCCGGACCAACATCTCCAAGCTCAAGGCCGCCGGAGTCACCACGGTCATCTACTACGGCGACCCGCTGACCCCCGGCCTGCTCACCAAGGAGGCGACGGCGCAGGACTACCACCCCGAATGGATCCTCGGGCCCAGCCTGCTGGCCGACACCACGGTGTTCGCCCGCCTCACCGACATGGAGCAGTGGAGCCACGGCTTCGGCATCTCGGGCGTCGGCGCCCGCGGCGCGCTGGAGGACGACAACGCGTTCCGCATCTACAAGTGGGCCTACGGCGTGCTGCCGCCCCACAACGCGGCCAACGTGCTGGAGCCCCCGCTGCGGACCATCTTCACCGGCATCCACCTGGCCGGGCCCGACCTGAGCCCCGAGTCGTTCCGGGACGCCCTGTACCGCTACCCGCCCTCGGGTGGCGGGCCCACGGAGCCCCAGATCTCCCGGGGCGAGCACGGGTTCTTCGAGGACATCGACCTCGGCGGCGTCGACGACGGCACGCTCATCTGGTTCGACCCCGACGCCGAAGGTCCCGACGAGGTGGGCAACCAGGGCAAGGGCATGTACCGCTACGCCCTCGGGGGCAAGCGCTACACGTTCGACGACGACGTGCCCACCCTGGAGGAGTCGGGCCTCTTCGACGACGCCCGCTCGATCACCGTCTACGACGAGGTCCCGGAGGAGGACCGGGCGCCGGACTATCCGCCGCCCGACCTCGGCTAGACAGGCCGAGCGGATCGGGCGTGAGCCACAGCCCAAGAGTCCGCGATTTGGTGGCCGGGCCGCAGCTCAACAGCGAGGCCTCCAGGCAACACAGCATCGCAACACGAGACCACGTGACCTGTCCGCGCACGTTCTAGAGGATCTGGCCCACGGCGTGGATGAGGAGGCCGGCGAGGCCTCCCACCACGGTGCCGTTGATGCGGATGAACTGCAGGTCCGGCCCGAGCAGCAGCTCGAGCCGGTCTGCGGTCTCCCGCCCGTCCCAGCGGGCGATCGTGCCGCTGACCATGGCCGCGATCTCGTCGCTGAACTGGTCGGCCACGTAGCGCACGCCGGTCTCGATCGCGTCCTCGATCCGCCCGGCCAGCGCAGAGTCGTCCCGCAGCCGCTCGCCCAGGGCGACCAGCGTGGCGGCCAGGCGGCGCCGCAGCTCGGAGTCGGGATCGTCGGCCTGGGACCGCAGGCCGGCCTTGAGGTCGGTCCACACGCCGGCCACCCAGGCCCGCAGCTCGGGCTGGTCCAGCAGCTCGTGCTTGAGGTCCTCGCCCTTCGCCCGCAGGTCCGGGTCGGTCTGGAGCTCGTCCACGAGGCGCCGTACGCGCGCGTCGAAGTCCCGGCGCAGCTCGTGGTCGGGGTTGCGGACGATCTCGCCGAGCACGTTGCGGGCGCCCTCCAGGAGCCGGTCGAAGATGCGGTCGTCGGCGGCCTCGGGCAGCCACCACGGCGACTCGTCGCCGAAGCGCCGGCGCAGGCTCTCGCGGTTGTCCGTGAGGAAGCGGTCGAGGCCGGCCAGGAGCACGTCGAGCAGTTCGTGGTGGCGGCCGTCCTCGGTCATGACCGCCAGCGCCCGGCCGGCGAGCGGGGCCAGGGGAGTGGTCTCGATGCGGCGCCGGGCCACGTCCTCCAGCGCCCGGTGGACCTCGTCCTCGCGCACCAGGTCGGCGGCGGTGACGGCGGCCTCGGCCAGGTGGCGGGCCAGGCGCTCGGCGTTGTCCTGCTCGGCCAGCCAGGCGGCCAGCCGGGGCACGACCCGGGCGGTGCGGACCCGCTCGGCGATGATCTCGGGGGTCAGGAAGCTGGTCTGGACGAAGTCGCCGAGGACCTGGCCGAACTGGTCCTTGCGGGCGGGGATGACCGCGGTGTGGGGGATCGGCACGCCCGCCGGGTGGCGGAACAGGGCGGTCACGGCGAACCAGTCCGCCAGCCCGCCCACCATCGCCGCCTCGACGCCGGCGAGGGCGTAGTCCGCCGCCGTGCCCTCCGGGGCCCACAGCTTGAGCGCCACGAAGGCCGCGGCCGCCAGCACCAGCAGGCCGGTCGCCCGCCGGCGCATCCGGGCCAGCCGGGCGCGCCGCAGCGCCGTGTTGCGCGGCTCGGGGGGCCGCCCGCCGGGCCCGGGTCCCGCCCCTGCTGCGGTCGTGGTGACGCTGGCGCTGTTCGTGGTGGCTGTCGCCATGGGGAGGGTGTACCCCAGAGGCGGCGATGTAGCGTTACATCATGCACCGCACCCAGGTGATGCTGGAGGAGCACCAGTACCGGCGGCTCAAGCGCGAGTCCGAGGCGAGCGGCCGGTCCATCGGCGAGCTGGTGCGGGAAGCGATCGACGACAAGTACCGGCCGTCCCAGGAGCGCACGTGGGCCGGGCTCAAGGCGACGCGGGGCGCCTGGGCCGCCCGCAACGACATCGGCGACGGGGCCGCCTACGTCGAGCGCATCCGCAACCAGTCGCTCGACGACCGCCTGCGCGAGCTGGGATGGGACTGATCGTCGTCGACACGTCGGTCCTCATCGACAACCTGCGGGACGACCCCGGCGCGGTGGTGGCGCTCGACCGGGCGCAGGAGAGGGGAGACCAGCTCTACGCCTCGGTGATCAGCCGGGCGGAGCTGCTCGCCGGCACCGGCACCCGCGAGCGTGGGGTGATCGGGGCCCTGATCGACAGCCTCGACTGGGTGCCTGTCAGCGAGGAGATCGCCGACCTCGCGGGCGACCTCGCCCGCCGGTTCCGCACCTCGTTCCCCGGGCTCGGCCTGCCC
>DATBGF010000372.1:0-2159 GCA_036558145.1 Acidimicrobiales bacterium | reverse complement strand
TCCATGGCCGTCACCGCCCGCACCGTGGCGCCGAGCTTGTCGAACCAGCGGGCCGCACGCTCGACCGCGTGGTCCGGATGCTCGTAGGCGGCCGCCGTGGGCAGCACGATCACCTCACGCCCGCCGCTCGCTTCCAGCAGCTCCGCGTCGAAGTCGCAGCCGTCGCTCCACTCGCCGCCGCCGACGAGCGCAAGGGGTCCAACCATGGGCGCACGGTAGCGAGCGATCGTGCCGCGGTGCGTCACAGCCGCTTTGGTTCTGTTGAGTTACCGTCAGTAGCCTCCTGCGATGGGCATCGAACGTCTGGGCATCGTCGGGTCGGGGATCATGGGATCCGGCGTGGCGGAGGTCGCCGCCAAGGCTGGGGTCACGGTCGTGCTGCGGTCCCGCAAGCAGGAATCGGCGGACGCCATGGTGGCCGCGCTGGGCAAGTCGCTGGCCCGCCAGGTGGACAAGGGCCGGCTGGAGGAGGCTGACGCCGACGCCGTCAAGGCGCGGGTGTCGGCCACCGCCGACCTCGACGCGCTGGCCGACTGCGACCTGGTGCTCGAGTCGGTGGTCGAGGACCTCGAGGTGAAGAAGCAGCTGTTCGCCGACCTGGACCGCGTCGTGCGCGACGGCGCCATCCTCGCCACCAACACGTCGACGCTCCCGGTGGTGGAGCTGGCCGTCGAGACCCAGCGGCCCGAGCGGGTGGTGGGGATCCACTTCTTCAACCCGGCCCCGGCGATGAGCCTGGTCGAGGTGGTCCGCACCCTGGTGTCGAGCACCGAGACGGTGGACGAGGCCATCGCCTTCGCCCAGGCATGCGGCAAGGAGCCGGTGGTGGTGGAGGACCGGGCGGGCTTCATCGTCAACGCCCTGCTGTTCCCCTACCTCAACAACGCCGTGCGCATGCTGGAGAACCGCACCGCCTCGCGCGACGACATCGACGCGGCCATGAAGGGCGGCTGCAACTTCCCCATGGGGCCCCTGGCGCTGCTCGACCTGGTGGGGCTGGACACGTCGGTCGCCATCCTCGACGCGCTCTACGACGAGTTCCGCGACCCCAACTACGCCGTCGTGCCGCTGCTGCGGCGGATGGTGGTGGCCGGGCACCTCGGCCGGAAGTCGGGCCGCGGCTTCTACGACTACTCGTCGAAGTAGCCGCGTAGCTTTGGCCTGAATGCGCGAGGACCTCGTCGTCTCGGCCCGCCGGGCCGGCCGTGGGGCCGTGCTCAGCGGGCGGTGGCTGGCCGAGACGGTCCTCGACCTGGCCCCCCGGCTGCCGGTGCGCGACGCCGAGACCCTCGTGGCCCACCACGAAGGGCTGACCGGCGACGAGCTGGCGGCGTCGATGATCCAGGCCGCGGGGCGGGTGTCGGCCGGCATCGCGGCCACGACCGGCGGCGTGATCGCGGCGCAGGAGCTGTCGATCGCCGGGCTGGTCCTGGTCCCCTTCGAGCTGGCGGCCGAGACCGCCCTGGTGGTCGGGACCGAGCTCAAGCTGGTGGCCGAGCTGCACCACGTGGCCGGGCGCTCCCTGCCCCGGGGGCCCCGGGCCGGCGCCGAGAGCGCCGTGGTCGCGTGGATGTCGGCCCGCGCCATCCCGCCCACCCCGGTGTCCGCGGTCGTGCGGGGCGACGTGCTCGGCCGGGCCGGCCGGCACCACCTGCGGGGCACCCTGCGCAAGCGCTACACCCGCAACCTCACCACCCTCGCCCCGCTCATGACCGGCGCCGCCGCAGCCGGCTACATCAACCGCCGGGCCACCCTCGACGTGGGCGCCAAGATCGCCCGGGACCTCGGCCTACGCGCCTGACAGGTGCTCGACGGCCAGGCGGGCGGCGTGGCCGATGGCGGCGTCGGCGCCGGGGTCGCTGAGGCTGGCGCGGCGGGACCGGGTGAAGACCGCGGCGGCGTAGCGGCGGCCGCCCGGCAGCTCGACCACGCCCACCTCGCTGCGCAGCGGGGGGAGCGTGCCGGTCTTGCCCGCCACCGCCACGTCGTCGGCGGGGAAGCCGCTCGCCAGCCGGTGGGGCCAGACCTGGAGCCCGAGGACCCGGCGCATGGCGGCACAGGCGGCGGGGCCGGCGGCCTCGTCGCGCCAGATGGCGCCGAGGAGCGCGGTCATCTCCCGGGGCGTGCTGCGGTTGGTGGTGGCGGGGTCCAGGACCCGC
>DATBGF010000371.1:0-5272 GCA_036558145.1 Acidimicrobiales bacterium | reverse complement strand
CTTCAACGAGGGCTACACGGCCTCGGCCGGCGACGATCTGGTGCGCGACGACCTGTGTGCCGAGGCCATCCGCCTGGCCCGGCTGCTCGCCGAGCTCATGCCCGACGAGCCCGAGGTCCTCGGCCTGCTCGCCCTGCTGCTGTTGACCGCGTCCCGCCGCCCGGCCCGCACCGCGCCCGACGGGTCGCTGATCCGCCTCGGAGACCAGGACCGGACGCTCTGGGACCGGGCCCTGATCGCCGAGGGCCAGGACCTCGTCCGGGCCTGCCTGCGGCGCAACCGGCCGGGGCCCTACCAGATCCAGGCGGCGGTGGCCGCGGTCCACAGCGACGCGGCCCGGGCCGAGGACACCGACTGGGGCCAGATCGTCGCCCTCTACAACCAGCTGCAGGCGGTCGCCCCGACGCCGGTGGTCGCCCTGAACCGGGCCGTGGCCGTGGCCGAGATGGACGGGCCCGGGGCCGGCCTGGCCGAGGTCGAGCCCCTGCGGGCCGACCTCGACGCCTACCAGCCGTTCCACGCCACCCGGGCCGACCTGCTGGCCCGGGCCGGGCGCGCCGCCGAAGCGGCCGACGCCTACCGCACCGCGATCGCGCTCACCGACAACGCGGCCGAGCGGGAGTTCCTCGCCGGCCGGCTGGGCGAGCTGGGCCCTACCGGGCCTTGACCAGCCGGAAGTGGGCCACGGCCGGGGAGCTGACCACCTCGGCCACGTCGTAGCGGGCCCGGATCTCGTCGTCCCCGTCCTCGAACAGCCGCTCACCCGCGCCCAGGAGCAGCGGGACGATCGGCAGGTGCAGCTCGTCGATCAGCCCCGCCCGCAGGTACTGGCGGACAGTGCCGGCGCCCCCGCCGATGCGGACGTCCTGCCCCCCGGCCGCGGCCAGGGCCTGGTCGAGGGCGGACTCGATGCCATCGGTCACGAAGTGGAAGGTGGTGCCGCCCTCCATCTCGATGGGGTCGTGGGCGTGGTGGGTGAGCACGAAGACGGCGTGGTGGTAGGGCGGGTCGTCGCCCCACCACCCCTTCCACTCGTCCTCGCCCCAGGGCCCCCGCACCGGCCCGAACATGTTGCGGCCCATCACATGGGCGCCGATGCCCACGTCGCCGGCGACGAGGAAGTCGTTGTCCACGCCCTCGTCGCCGCCCTCCTCGCCGGTCCTGGCCCGCCAGTAGCGGGTGGCGAAGATCCACTCGTGGAGGCTCTCGCCGCCCACGCCGAGCGGCTCGGCGCGGCTCTGGTCCGGCCCCGCCGAGTAGCCGTCGAGCGAGGTCGCGAAGTTGTGGACTCTGACCTTGGGCATCGCCCGAGGTTAGGCAGCCCTCTCCAGGATGTGGACACCGCAGGCCGAGCCCAGGCCGATGACGTGGGCCAGGCCCACCCGGGCGCCTTCGATCTGGCGGTCGCCGGCCTCGCCCCGGAGGTGGTGGCACACCTCCCAGATGTTGGCGATGCCGGTGGCGGCGATGGGGTGGCCCTTGGACTGCAGGCCGCCCGACACGTTCACGGGCAGGCGCCCGTCCCGCCACGGCGCCCCGCTGTTGAAGAAGTCGACCGCGCCGCCCGGCTCGCACAGCCCGAGGTTGTCGTAGTGGACCAGCTCGGCGGTGGCGAAGCAGTCGTGCAGCTCGACCAGGTCGAGGTCCTCGGGGCCGACGCCCGCCTGCTCGTACGCGGTGGTGGCGGCGTTGCGGGTCAGCGTGTTGACGTCCGGCAGCACCTGGCACGCCTCCTGCCACGGGTCGCTGGTCAGCACCGAGGCGCTCACCTTGACCGCGCGGCGCTGCTGCTCCTGCGACAGCGTCCGCAGCTTCGAGTCAGACACCACGACGGCGGCGGCCGCGCCGTCGCAGTTGGCCGAGCACATGGGCCGCGTGTTGGGGTAGGCGATCATGATGTCGCCCATGATCTGCTCGAGCGACATCTTCTTGGTGTAGGCGGCCAGCGGGTTGAGCGTCGAGTGGGCGTGGTTCTTCTCGCTGATCTTGGCGAACAGCTCGAACTCGGCGCCCTCGTAGGGGTGCTCGTGCATGTACTGCATGCCGATCTGGGCGAACACGCCGGGCATCGTCTCGGTGCCGATGCGGCCGTCGACCGCGGCGACCGCGCCGTAGCGGCCCTTCGGCTCCCACTCGTTGCTGTCCTTGGCCCGGTTGGACCCGGCGAGCAGGCCCGCGCCCGCCAGCTTCTCCACCCCGACCGCGAGGCCCATGTCGGCCTCGCCCGCCTTCACGGACATGATCGCGGTGCGCAGGGCCGTGGCGCCGGTGGCGCAGGCGTTGGCCACGTTGTAGACGGGGATGCCGGTCTGGCCGATCTGCTTCTGCAGCTGCTGGCCCACGCTGGCGTTGGCGGCCATGAGGTTGCCCGCGGCCAGCACGCCGATGTCCTTCATGGTCACGCCGCCGTCGGCCAGGGCGCCCCGGGCCGCCTCGGACGCCAGGTCCATCGTGTCCTTGTCCGGGTGCTTCCCGAACTTCGTCATCGTGATGCCGAGGATCCAGACGTCGTCTGCCATGTCAGTTGGCCTCCTGGGGAGTGAACCCGAACCCGACGGCTTCCGTGCCGGCGCCGTCGACACCGATGGGGAACGTGGTGAGCCGGACCTTCATGCCCAGCCGGATGTTGTCGGGGGTGGGCTCGGTGCCCACGATGTTGCCCCGCACGCTGGTCCCGTCGCAGTCGACCACCGCGGCCACGAACGGCACGTCGATGCCGGGCGCGGCCAGGGAGACGATGGTGAACGACAGCACCTCGCCCTCGCTCGGCACCCGCACCTCGCGGAAGTCGCTGCTGAAGCACGACGCACACGCGTTGCGGCGGTCGAAGAAGCGGGCGCCACAGTTCGTGCACTCGCTCGCCCGGAGGTGCGGGTCGTCGCCCAGCACCAGGTAGTCAACCAAGGGGATCTGTCCGGCGGCCATGCCGCACGCTAACCAGAAACGACCCTCTCAAGCACGGCGAACCCCAATCTGTCGATGATCGGGCGGGGCGGGACCTCGGCCGCGGCGTCCCGGGCGAGCCGGGCCAGCCCCGCCGCGAACGCGTCGTCGTCCATGGCGGCCAGGGTGGAGTCCGCCCTGGTGGCGAGGCGGTCGTGCATCGCCTGGAGGCTGGTGGCCACCTGCTGGGCCACCTCGGTCTCACGGACGACGGCGAAGCCCGCCGGGCCCAGCGTGCCCAGCAGCAGGTTGCGGCCCGGGAACGTGCGGGCCAGCCGGTCCGCCTCCGGGAAGTACCGGTAGATGGTCAGCGTGACGCCGGACTGCGGGCGCCCGTCGTCGTCCCGCAGCTCACCTCGCAGCAGCAGGTGCCCGCCGGGGCGGACCACCCGGGCCAGCTCGCGCGCCGCCGCGGGCAGGTCGTCGACGTGGTGCAGGACCTGGGACATCCACACGGCCCGCACGCTGCGGTCCGCCAGCGGCAGGGACTCGGCGCGGGCCCGCACCACTCGTACGCCGGGCTGGTGCTTGGCCCGGGCATGGCCGGCCATGGCCCCGGTGGGCTCGACCGCCACGACCTGGCCGCCCGACCAGCGGGCCAGCTCGCCGGAGAACCGGCCGGTCCCGGCCCCGAGGTCGACCACCGCGCCCTCGGCCGGCGCCCCCAGGTACGGCCTGGCCACCTCGCCCCAAGTGGCGAAGGCCTCCGCTCCCAGGCCGCGCCCGGCGTCGTAGGCATCGGCCATCCAGCCCTCGTAGTCGGCTCTCGGCATCGCCGGCCAGTGTCACACTGGGCCCATGGCACTGCCGAGCGCTTTCCACGACCCCAGCCTGGAGCGCCTGGACTGGATCCTTGGCGAGCACGTCACGCAAAGCAGCGCGTCGGCCGTGGCCTGGGGCCTGGCCCGCCACGACGAGGTCCGTGGCGGCGCGAAGGGCGACGCCGAGCGGGACACGATCTTCCGCATCGCGTCCATGACCAAGCCGGTCGTCGCGGTGGCTGCGCTCGGCCTGGTCGAGGAGTGCCTCGTCCGGCTGGACGACCCGGTGGACAAGTGGCTGCCCGAGATGGCGGACCGCCGGGTCCTGGCCAAGCCCGAGGGCCCGCTGACCGACACCGTCCCCGCCGTGCGGCCGATCACGCTGCGCGACCTGCTCACGTTCCGCAGCGGCATGGGCTTCGACTTCGGCATGCCCGGCCCCCAGCCGGTGATGGAGGCGGGCGCGGAGCTCGGCCTGGGCACCGGCCCTCCCGCGCCCGCGGGCCCGCCGGAGCCGGACGAGTTCATGCGGCGGCTGGGGACCCTGCCGCTGGCCCGCCAGCCGGGCGAGCGCTGGCTGTACCACACGAGCTCGGACGTGCTCGGGGTGCTGGTGGCCCGGGTAGCCGGCCGGGACCTGGCCACGGTGCTGGCCGAGCGGGTGTTCGGGCCGCTGGGGATGATCGACACGGCGTTCCACGTGCCGGCCTCCGCGCTCGACCGGTTCGGTCCCTGCTACGTCACCGCCCCCGGCCGGCCCGTCTACGACGAGTCCGACGGGCAGTGGGCGCAGCCGCCCGCCTTCCCCAGCGGCGGCGGCGGGCTCGTGTCCACGGTCGACGACTTCCTGGCCTTCGCCACGATGCTGCGCGACGGCGGCACCTACCGGGGCGAGCGGATCCTGTCCCACTCCTCGGTCGAGGCCATGACCACGAACCACCTGACCCCCGACCAGCTCGCGGCCAGCAGCCCGGCTCCGGATGGCTCCCTCGGGTGGGGCTTCGGCCTGTCCGTCCAGGTCGCCCGGACCGGCCCGACCTACTCGGTGGGCAGCTACGGCTGGAACGGCGGCCTGGGCAGCTCGTGGATGAACGACCCCAGGGAGGACCTGATCGGCGTGATCCTCACCGACCAGCTGTTCTCCTCCCCCGCTCTCCCCCCGGTGCACCAGGACTTCTGGACCTCCGCCTACGCCGCCCTCGGCGACTGACGCCCCGCTCGCCGGTCAGTCCAGGCGCACCGGCATGAGCAGGGTCGTGGCCGTGCCGTCGTCGGCCGAGCGGACCACCACGTGGGCCAGTGCGTCGGCGATCTCGACGACCACGTCCGGCCCGACCGCGGCCCGCAGGGCGTCGGCCGCGTAGGCGGGGTCGAGCGCCACGTAGACGTCGGGCCCGTCGTAGCGGGCGGCCAGGTCCTCCCGCTCGCGGTTGCGGACCAGCGTGAGGCCGCCCGGCCGGGCGTGGAGCAGGACGGCTCCCGGGCCCGCGGCGGCCAGGCGGTCGAAGGCGGCCAGCAGGGCCGCCCGCTCGGCCACGACGACCCGGGCCTGGCGCTCGGCCACCAGG
>DATBGF010000370.1:0-21436 GCA_036558145.1 Acidimicrobiales bacterium | reverse complement strand
AGCAGCCCGATCCCGGCGGGCTCCGCGCCGTAGAGGACGATGACGCCGATGCCGAGCACGACCTCCAGCGCCAGCAGCTCGGCCGCTACGGCCAGGGCCTTCCCGACGAACACGCCCGCGGGCTCCAGGGCGGACAGGCGCAGGGCGTCCCGCACGCCCCCGGCCTCGTCCAGCGAGGCGCTGCGGGCCAGGGCCAGCAGCGCGGAGAACAGCACGGTCACCCAGTAGAGCCCGGGCGTGGCCCGCTCCAGGGTCTGGCGGGCAGGATCGAGGGCGAAGGCGAACAGGATCAGCACCAGCAGGGCGAACGGCCCCACCTGCTGCAAGGTCACCCGGCTGCGGGCCTCGACCCGCAGGTCCCGCCCGGCCACGAGCGCCGCGTCACGCCACATAGGGCACCTCGCTCACGCCGTCGACCACCTCGGCCCCGCCCTCGGACACTTCGGCCCCCGGCGCGTCCGGCCCGTGAGGCACCGCGGTCCTGCCGTCGGGCACTCCGGGCGCGGGCGTTGGGTGGGTCACGCCGCCGACCACGTCGGTCCCGCCCTCCTCCAAGAGGTCGGGCTCGGGTTCCGGGGTCACCGGGGCGGTCGTCATGCCGCCGGCCAGGGCGACCGTGCGGTGGGCGAGGGCTTCGGCCCGGTCGAGCTCGTGGGACGACATGACCACCGTGGCGCCCTGGGACACCGCTTGGCGGACGAGGCTGTCCAGCAGGTCGCGGGCGTCGTTGTCCAGGCCGGCGTGGGGCTCGTCGAGCAGCCACAGCTCCGGCCGGCGGGCCAGGAGGCAGGCGAGCGACGTGCGCCGGCGCTGGCCGGCGGAGAGGCGGGAGACCGGCACGTCCCGCAGGCGCCCGTCCAGGCCCACCAGGCCCAGCGCGGCTTCGATGTCGTCCCGGCCGGCGCGGCAGGCCCGGCCCCAGAAGCCGACGTTGTCGCCCGCGGTGAGCTCCTCGAACAGGGCGGCACCGTGGCCGAGCAGGCCGACCCGGCGGCGCACCGCCCGGGCCTCCGCCGGGAGGTCGTGGCCGAGCACCCGGGCCTCGCCCCGCACGGGCGGGATCAGGCCCGCGAGGACGCGCAGGAGCGTCGTCTTGCCCGCACCGTTCGGGCCGCGGAGGAGGACGATCTCGCCCCGCCCGACGTCCAGGTCGATGCCGGCGAGTGCGGGGAATCGCCCGAGCAGCGCGACGGTTGCGCGGAGGTGGACGACCGGCTCCATGGAACGTGTCGAGGCTACTGACCGGGGGCGAACCCCTCCAAGACGGCGGGCGGTCGGGGATCACCGCCACTCTCGGTATCTTCGTTCGATGCAGTTGGCGAAGGTCCTGGGCGCGATCGGGCGCGTGTGCATCACGGCCGGCGTGCTCATCCTGCTCTTCGTCGCCTACCAGCTGTGGGGCACCGGGATCCGCGAGGCCCAGGCCCAGAACCGGCTGGAGGACCAGTTCGCCGAGACGCTGGACGAGTCCACCACCACGACCACGGGGCCGCCCACCTCCACGCCGCCCACGACCGAGGTCGCTCCCCCGCCTCCGCCCCCGGAGGGCGGCGACGCGGTGGCGCAGATCCGCATCCCCGCCATCGGCGTGGACAAGATCGTGGTCGAGGGCGTGGCCATCCCCGACCTCAAGAAGGGCCCGGGCCACTACCCGGGCTCGCCGCTGCCGGGACAGCCGGGCAACGCCGCCATCGCCGGGCACCGCACGACCTACGGCGCCCCGTTCAACCGGATCGACGAGCTGAAGCCGGGTGACGAGATCCTGGTCACGACCGTCCAGGGCTCGTTCCGCTACGAGGTCCGCGAGCAGCTGGTGGTCAAGCCCGACCAGGTCGAGGTGCTGGACGACTTCGGCGACGACCGGCTGACCCTCACCGCCTGCCATCCGAAGTACTCGGCCCGCCAGCGCATCGTGGTGGTGGCCGCCCTCCAGGGGCCCGCGGCCGCGGCGACGCCCACGGACGACGCGACGGACACCAACTCGGGCCGCCGGGCGTCGACGGCCACCCTCGACGCCGGCCTCGGCGGCGTGCGGGCGTCGGCCTGGCCGGCCATCTTCCTGGCCGTCGCGTGCGCCCTGATCTGGGTGGCCGCCTGGCTGGGGGGCAAGCTGTGGAGCAAGTGGCCGGCCTACGCCGTGGGCCTGCCCATCTTCCTCGTGGTCCTGTACTTCTTCTTCGAGGACTTCTCCCGCCTGCTCCCCGCCAACTTCTGACCGGCGCCGCTAGGCGCGCCGCCTGGCGAAGTGGGCGCCGCGGCGGCGGCCCGCGGCGGCCAGGAGGGCACCCACCGCCACCAGGGCGAACGCCACGGCCAGGGAGGCGCGGGGGTCGGTGCCCGTACGGGGCAGGCCCGAGCCACGGCTGCCCGTGCCGGTGCCGGTACCGGTGCCGCCGGTGCCCGTCCCCGTGCCGGTGCCCGGGGTCCCGGGCGTGCCGGGGCCGGTCGGGGTGGCGGGGCTGACGGTGAGCGAGCGGCTGAGGGTGGGGCTGGCGTCGCCGTCCTTGTCCACCGCCACCACCGTGAGCCCCACGTCGCCGGCACTGGCGTAGACGTGGGTCACCGGCGGGTCGGACGGGCCCGTGACCACGAGGTCGACGGTGCCGTCACCCTCCCAGTCGATGCGGTACTCGAACTGGGCGGCCATGTCGGTGGGCGAAGGATCGACGGCGCCGACCTTCACCGTGGTCGTGGCGCCCGCGACGATCGCGCCGAGGACGTCCACCGTGGCCACCGGGGCGACGTTGGCGATGGTGAACGTGGCGTCGGCCGTGTCCACCGTCGGGCCCTCGGTCACCCGCACCGACAGGATCAGCGGGCCGGCGGGACCGTCGGCCAGGCCCAGCGGGTCCAGCTCGTCCGGGGTGAGGACCGGCTGGGCGCCGGTGGCGTCGTCGAACTGGCCGTCGCCGTCGAGGTCCCACTCGAAGACCGCGCTGGGCCCTGCCACCGAGGCGCTGGCGTCCAGCTCCAGGTTGTCTCCCTCGTCGATCGAGTACGGACCGCCCGCGTCGGCGCCCACGTGCGGGTCGACCGTCACGCTGGTCGTGGCCGGGGTGCTGGTGCCGTTGTCCTGGTCCGTGGCGGTCACGCTCACCGTGAAGGTCCCCGCGGCCGGGAACACGTGGGGCACCACCGTGCCGGTCGGTCCGCTCACCGTGTCGGTCGGGGTGCCGTCGCCCCAGTCGACGGTGAAGTCGAACCCGGCGGCCTGGTCGGTGGGCGACGGGTCGGTCGCCCCGAACGTGAAGTCCACGGCGGTGGAGGCCTCGATCGGAGGCGGCGGCACGGCATCGATGCTCACCGTCGGAGCGGTGTTGAGGACCGCCACCAGCCCGTCGTCGGTGTCGGACGACGGGCCCTCGGTCACCAGCAGCGTGACCGTCAGCGACCGCGGGCCGTCGTCGAGGCCCAGGGCGATGAGCTGGGCGTAGGTGACCGTCGGGGCCGGCCCGACGGCGTCGCCGAAGGTGCCGTCACCGTCGATGTCCCAGCTGTACGTGGCGGTCGGCCCCGCGCTGGAGCCGGTGCCGTCGAGGAACAGGTCGCTGCCCTCGGCCACCGCCACCGGGCCGTCCGCCTCGGCGATCACCAGCGGCACGACCGTGGCCACCGCGGTGGCGGGCGCGCTGGTCCCGCCGTCCTTGTCGGTGGCGGTCACGCTCACCGTGAACGTGCCGTCGGTGGCCCAGGTGTGCGGCACGGAGACGCTCGCCCCACCGGTCACGGGCTGGACCGGTGTGCCGTCGCCCCAGTCGATCGCGAAGGCGAAGGACGCCGCCTGGTCGGCCGCGGAGGGATCGGTGGCCGTGAAGGTCACCGTGGCCGCTGTCGCCTCGACGATCCCCGGAGGCAGGCTCACGGCGGCGACCGGCGGGGTGTTGGTGGTCGTGAGGGCGGCGGTGTCGGTGTCGACGCTCGGGCCCTCGGTGACCCGCAGGGTGATCGTGGCCGACCCCGGCCCGTCACCCAGGCCGAGCGACTCCAGTTGCGCCGCCGTCAGCGTCGGGGTCGGGCCGGTGGCGTCGCCGAAGGTGCCGTCACCGTTCACGTCCCAGTCGTAGGTGGCCGCCGGCCCGGCCGCGCTGGCGGTGCCGTCGAGCGCCAGGCTCCCGCCCTCGGCGACGGTGTATGGCCCACCCGCGTCCGCCACTACCAGCGGCACGACCGTCACCGACGCGGTGGCGGGGGCGCTGGTCCCGCCGTCCTTGTCGGTCGCGGTCACGCTCACGGTGAACGTCCCGTCGGTGGCCCACGTGTGCGAGACCGACACCGACGCCCCGCCGGTCACGGACTGGGGCCCGGTCCCGTCACCCCAGTCGACCACGAACGTGAACCCCGCGGCCTGGTCCGCCGCCGCGACGTCGGTCGCCCCGAACGTGAGCGTGGCCGGCGTGCCCTCGACGATCGTGGCCGGGACGTTCGTGACGGCCGCGGTCGGCGCCACGTTGGTGATCGTGAGCCCTGTGGTGGTCGTGTCGGTCGACAGGCCGTCGGTGACCTGCAGCTCGATCGTGGCCGTCGCCGGCCCATCGCCCAGGCCCAGCGCCGCGAGCTGCGCCCCCGTGAGCGTGGGAGACACACCGGACGCGTCGCCGAAGGTCCCGTCACCGTTCACGTCCCAGTCGAACGTGCCGGGACCCGCGGTCACCGACGCCGAGGCGTCCACCACCAGGCTGGCGCCCTCGGCCACCGTGTACGGACCGCCTGCATCCGCGACCACATGGACCGCGACGGTCACCGAGGCCGTGGCGGGGGCGCTCGTCCCCGCGTCCTTGTCCGTGGCCGTCACGCTCACCGTGAACGTCCCGTTGGTGGCCCACGTGTGCGAGACCGACACCGAGGCGCCGCCGGTCACGGACTGGGGCCCGGTCCCGTCACCCCAGTCGACCACGAACGTGAACCCCGCGGCCTGGTCCGCTGCGGCGACGTCGGTCGCCGCGAACGTGAGCGTGGCCGGGATGGCCTGCACGATGCCCGCAGGCACGTTCGTCACGGCCGCCGTCGGCGCCACGTTGGTGATCGTGAGGCCGGTCGTGGTGGTGTCGCTGGAGAGGTTGTCGGTCACCCGTAGCACGATCGTGGCCGTCGCCGGCCCGTCGCCCAGGCCCAGCGTGGCGAGCTGGGCCGGCGTCACCGTCGGGGACACGCCGGTCGCGTCGAAGGTGCCGTCGTTGTTCACGTCCCACTCGAAGGTGGCGGGACCGGCGGACACCGACGCCGAGCCGTCGAGCACGAGACTGGCCGCCTCGGCCACCGTGTACGGGCCGCCCGCGTCCGCCACGACATGGACCGCGACCGTCGCCGAGGCGCTGGCGGGGGCGCTGGTCCCGGCGTCCTTGTCCGTCGCGGTCACGCTCACCGTGAACGTCCCGCCGGTGGCCCACGTGTGCGAGACCGACACCGAGGCCCCGCCGGTCACGGACTGGGGCCCCGTGCCGTCACCCCAGTCGATCACGTACGTGAACCCCGCGGCCTGGTCGGCCGCCGAGGGATCCGTGGCCGCGAACGTGAGCGTGGCCGGGATGGCCTGCACGATCGCCGCCGGGACGTCGGTGACCGCGGCGGTCGGGGGCGTGTTGGTCACCGTCAGCGCCGCCGTGTCGGTGTCGCTGGACGGGCCGTCGGTGACCCGCAGCGTGATCGTGGCCGTCGCCGGCCCGTCGCCGAGGCCCAGCGCCGCCAGCTGGGCGGACGTCAGCGTCGGCGAGACACCCGTCGCGTCGCCGAACGTCGCGTCGCCGTTCACGTCCCAGTCGAACGTGGCGCCCGGGCCGGCGGTCACCGAGGCCGAGCCGTCGAGGGTGAGGCTCGCGCCCTCGGCGACCGTGTAGGGGCCGCCCGCGTCCGCCACCACCTGGAGCGCCACCGTGACCGAGGCGGTGGCGGCCGTGCTGGTCCCGCCGTCCTTGTCGGTGGCGGTCACGCTCACCGTGAACGTCCCGTCGCTCACCCAGGTGTGCGCGACCGACACCGACGTCCCACCGGTCACGGTGTCGATCGAGGTCCCGTCGCCCCAGTCGATGCGGTACGTGAACCCCGCGGCCTGATCGGCGGCCGAGGGATCGGTCGCCCCGAACGTGAGCGTGGCCGCGATGCCCTGCACGATCCCCGCCGGCACGTTGGTCACCGCAGCGGTCGGCGGCGTGTTCGTCACGCTGAGCCCGGCGGTGTCGGTGTCGACCGTCGGGCCCTCGGTCACCTGCAGCGTGATCGTGGCCGTCGCCGGCCCGTCGCCCAGGCCCAGCACCGCCAGCTGGGCGGACGTCAGCGTCGGCGAGACGCCGGTGGCGTCGCCGAACGTCCCGTCCCCGTTCACGTCCCAGGTGAACGTGGCCGTCGGGCCGGCCGACGTCCCGGTGCCGTCGAGCGCCAGGCTGCCGCCCTCGGCCACCGTGTAGGGGCCACCTGCGTCGGCCACCACCACGGGCAGGACCGTCACGGTGGCGGTGGCGGGCGTGCTGATGCCGCCGTCCTTGTCCGTGGCCGTCACGCTCACGGTGAACGACCCGTCCGTGGCCCACGTGTGCTGGGCGGTGGCCGTAGCGCCGCCGGCGACGGTGTCGACCGGCGAGCCGTCGCCCCAGGTGATGCGGTAGGTGAACCCCGCGGCCTGGTCGGCGGTCGAGGAGTCGGTGGCGCCGAACGTCAGGGAGGCGGGCACGCCCTCCATGATCCCGGGCGGCACGGCGACGACCGCGGCGGCGGGCGGCGAGTTGTCGACCGACAGCGTGGTGGTGTCGACGTCGACGGTCGGGCCTTCGGTGACCTGGAGCGACACGGTGATGGGCCCGACCGGCCCGTCGCCCAGGCCCAGGGCCTGCAGGGTGGCGAAGGGGACGGTCGCGGTCTCACCGGTGGCGTCGTCGAACGCACCGTCGCCGTCCACGTCCCAGGCGAACGTGGCGGTCGGTCCGGCGGACGTGGCGCTGCCGTCCAGCGCCAGGTCCTCGCCCTCGTCCACGAGGTACGGCCCGCCCGCGTTGGCCACGACGATGGGCGGCGGGGCCTCCACCGTGATGCCGGCGGTGGCGGGCGCGCTGGTGCCCGCGTCCTTGTCCGCGGCGGTGACGCTCACGGTGAACGGCCCGGGGTTGGCGAACACGTGGCCGAGGTTGACGCTGGCCCCGCCGGCCTGGACCTGGACGGGCGTGCCGTCACCCCAGTTGACGCTGTAGCTGAACCCCGCCGCGGTGTCGGCGTTCGACGGATCGGTGGCCCCGAACGTGAACGTCGCGAGCACGCCGGCGACGATGGGGGACGGCACGGTCACGATCGAGGCGGTCGGCGGGGTGTTGGTGATCGCGAGCGTCGCGGTGTCGGTCTTGACGGTGGCGTTGAACGTGGCCTGGAGGGTGATCGTCACCGGACCGGCGGGACCGTCGCCCAGGCCGAGCGACGCCAGGGTGAGCGCGCTCAGGGTCGGCGTGAGGCCGGTGGCGTCGTCGAACTGGCCGTCGTTGTCGATGTCCCAGGCGAACGTCGACCCCGCCGGGCTCACGGTGCCGGAACCGTTCAGCGTCAGGGGCTGGCCCTCGCCCACGGTGTAGGGGCCGCCCGCGTCGGGGAACACGCCGGGCAGGAACGTGAGCGACCAGCCGCCCGTGATCTGGCCGACGTCACCGGAGGCGTCGTCCACCACGAACAGGTTCCACACGCCGTTGGGGTTGGTGCCCACGAACGCGGCCAGGCTCGTGGCCGCCGACGCCGCCGGAGCGGGCGCGGCGAAGCTGTCCTGGCCGCCGGTGTCGTCGTCGCTCACCCGGAAGCTGCCGCTGGTCAGCGGTCCGCCCGCGGGGATCGTGCCCGCGGCCGCGTCGGTGAACCTGAGGTTCACCCCCGACGCCGGGTTCTGGCCGCCGACGTCGGACATGAGCACGACGTTCTGGCCCCCCGGCCCCACCAGGAGGATGTCGACGTCGATGGGCACGGTGTGGCCGAACCCGGTCAGGTTGACCTCCACGCCGCCGATGGGCGACGCCTGGCCCGTCACGTGGATGGACGCGGGGTAGGGGCCGGCGGGCGACGGTGACGCGCTGCTGCCGGTGCCCACGGCGGGGATCGTGATCGGCGTGGTGTCGAACGTGGCGTCGTTGTCGTCGATGCTGACCACGGCGGTGGCGGGGATCCCCAGCGTCGCCCCGCCCGTGGGGGCGGACAGGGCCACGGTGACGGTCTCGTCCACCCCCTCCACCGCGGTGTCGTTGAGGATCGTGAGCGGGACCGACGCCGTCGTCTGCCCGTCGGCGAAGCTGACGGTCTGGTTGAGCGCGGTGAAGTCGATGCCGGGCGTGGCCGTGGCCGGCGTGGTGGTGTTGATCGTGACACCGACCGCGCCGTTGCTGCCGCCCGTGCGCGTGAGCGTGAGGGTGACGGGCCCGCCGCCTTCGGCGCCGCGGAAGGAGCTGGTGGTGAAGGCCAGCGCGCCGGGCTGGGCGACGGCGGCGGTGGTGACGGTGATCGACCAGCCGCCACCGATGGAGCCGGTGTCGCCCGCGGCGTCGTCCACCACGTAGAGGTTCCACGTGCCGTTCGGGTTGCTGCCGTTGAACGTGCCGAGCGTGGTGGCCGAGCTGGGCACCGGCGCGGGGGCAGGGAAGCTGTCGGGCCCGCTCGCGTCGGCGCGGTTGGTGGGCTGGAACGTGCCGGTCCCCAGCACGCCGGTGGCGGGGATCGGGGCCGCGGCCTGGTCGTCGAACGTCACCGTGCCGTTGGCGGAGAACCCGGTGTCCCCCTTGACGTCCGACATCACCAGCAGGTTCTGGCCCGCCGGGCCGACCAGCAGGACGTCGACGTCGGTGGCGATCGGGTGGACGAGGTTGGTGAGGGTGATGTTGACGTCGGAGACCGTGCCCGTCATGCCGCTCACGGTGATGGCCGACGGATAGGGCGAGGCCGCGCCCATCCCGTTGGCGGAGCCCGCCGCCGGGACCGCGATAGGCGTGGTGTTGCTGGCGGTGACGACATCGGCGCCGGCAGGGTCGGGATGGATGCCCACCACGAGTGCTGTCGCCA
Source organism: Acidimicrobiales bacterium (assembly GCA_036558145.1). Taxonomy (GTDB): domain Bacteria; phylum Actinomycetota; class Acidimicrobiia; order Acidimicrobiales; family VFJN01; genus ZC4RG19. The sequence goes on along the minus strand of DATBGF010000370.1, from coordinate 12,421 downwards.
GGACGACCACCGCTGCCACGCGCGCGGCACTCAGAGCGCCAAAGCGCTGACGATCGGCCCGCTCCGTCATGACCACCCCCTATCCGCCGGGCAACCGTACCCCCCGTAGTGACGGCGATCCACGGATCGTGTGAGATTCACCTCACAGAGTGGTATGTGCCGCGCGTACGATCTCACTCACCGTGCCGGTTCCGGCCCGGGGCACTCAGAGTGAGGGAGCGGACATATGGAACCGTTCATCGGACAGATCCAACTCTTCGGCTTCGGTTGGGCCCCCAAGGGGTGGGCGCAGTGCAATGGCCAGCTCTTGTCGATCTCGTCGAACACCGCGCTGTTCTCGTTGCTCGGCACCACCTACGGAGGCAACGGCCAGACGACGTTCGGCCTGCCCGACCTGCGCGGCCGGGTGCCCGTCGGCCAGGGCCAGGGCCCCGGGCTCTCCAACTACGACCTCGGCGAGGTGTCCGGGGTGGAGACCGTCTCGCTCAACGGCAACCAGAACGGCCAGCACAACCACCCCGTCGCGGCCAGCGCCACCGCGGACTCCAAGAGCCCGTCGGGCACGGTGCCCGCGTTCACCACCGGCGGTTCGAGCTACGGCCAGTCCGACGGCACGGCGATGGCGACGGCGATGATCGGCGTGACCGGCCAGGGCCTGCCGCACGAGAACCGCCAGCCCTACCTCGGCGCGAACTACTGCATCGCCACCGAGGGGATCTACCCGTCGCGGCCCTGAGCCTGCGACTGCACACCGGGCCGCCGGATCAGCGGCCGTGAAACAGGGGGCGGCGGCGGTCGCGGAACGCCGCCAGGCCCTCGCGTAGGTCGTCGCTGGCCCACGCTCGCTCGAACGCGGTGCGTGCATCCGGCTGCGCCTCGAGCGCGGCCTTGTGCGCTCGCAGCGTGAGCGGGGCCAGCGCGGCGATCTCGTCCGCCCAGGCGAGCGCGTCGTCGTGACCGCCCAGGCGCTGGACGAAGCCGACGCGGTGGGCCTCGTCGCCCTTGACCACCTCGGCGGCCAGCAGCATGGCGCGGGCGAGCCCGTGGCCGGCCAGGAGGCTCAGGCGCTCGACGGTCCAGGTGTCCACGGCCAGGCCCAGCCGCCCGGCCGGGATCCCGAAGCTGGCGCCGGGTGTCGCCATCCGCAGGTCGCAGGCCACCGCCAGTTGCGTCCCCGCCCCGAGGGCGGCGCCGTCCACCGCGGCCAGCGTCACGAACGGAGCCGACCGCAGCGCGTCGAGCACCGTGCGCAGCCGGCCGGCGAAGGCGGCATCCTCCAGCCCGGTCAGGTCGGCACCCGCGCAGAAGTGCCCGCCGGCGCCGGTCAGCACCAGGGCCCGCACGTCGTCGCCGCACGCGGCCAGGGCCGCGGCCAGGCCGTCGAGGGCGGCGTGGTCCAGGGCGTTGCGCCGCTCGGGCCGGTCGATCGTCACCGCGACGACAGGGCCGCGCGCTTCGCTGTGGATCACTCGCGCACGCTATCGACCCGCGACGTCCTAGCCTGCCTTCACGACAGGCCCCCGGCGGAGGGGGCGTGCAGATCCAAGGATGACCACCACATGACCTCCCCCGTTTCCGGGTGGCAGCGCGACCCCACCGCTCGCCACGAGTACCGCTACTGGGACGGCAGCCGCTGGACCGACGACGTGTCCGACCGCGGCATGACGTCGACCGATCCCATGGGACCGATGCCGGCGCCGGGCGCCATGCCGCCGCCCGGCGCCGGCCCCGATCCCACCCAGGTGATCGACCCGACCCAGTCCTACCCGATGGCCCCGGCGGCCCCGACCCAGTCCTACGGGCAGCCGGGCGCCGGCTACCGCCAGGACGCCGCCCCGGGCTTCGGGCCCTACGGGACGCTCCCCAACGATCAGCCGGGCTCCTACGGCTCGTACGGCAGCGGCGGCATCCCGCCGGTGCCGACCCCGAAGCCCGACTCGGGGGCCAAGACCGGCCTGTTCGTCGGCATCGGCGTGCTGATCCTGGCGGTCCTCGGCGTCGGCGCCTTCCTGCTCACCAAGGACGACGACAAGAACGCCGACGAGACGTCCACCCTGCCGCTGTCCGACCAGACCGACCCCGGCAGCGACACCACCGACACCCCGCCCACCACGGCCGACCCGGGTGACTCCGGCGACAGCGGTGACTCGGGCGACGTCGGCAGCCTCGGCGACCTCGAGAACGTCGACCCGTCGGACATCACCGAGGAGATGGTGGTCCCGCTGCTGACCGAGGAGCTGGTCAACTCCGGCGGGCTGACCGAGGACCAGGCCACGTGCGTGTCCGAGGCCCTCTTCGACCAGGTCTCGATCGAAGAGCTGGTCCAGATCGGTGAGTCGGGCGACGTCATGGGCACCCTGTCCTCCGACCAGATCAGCGCCCTCGCGGAGTCCATCAGCGACTGCGGCGTGGGCTGACCCCGCCCCGCTCGACCAGCGCCCGACCAGCCCGATGAGGTGAACCGACGTGCGCCCGCGGCGTGCCCCGGTGGTGCGCCCCGGGCGCAGCGGGCACACTGCGGCCGTGAGCCGCCCCGCCGACGAGCCTCCCGCCGGACCCGAGCCCGAGCGCGCCCGGCCGGTGGACCCGGTGCTGGCCCGGCGCCGGCAGGTGGCCCGGGCCGCGGAGGTGGGCCAGCGCATCGGCTACGGGCTGTTCGGGCTGGCGGTGGTCGTGTTCATCGCCGGCTTCGTGCTCGGCCTCACCACCGCGGTCGTGGTGATCGTGGTGGCGGCCCTCGTCGTGGGCTCGCTCTTCCTGGCCCCGGCCATCGTGGCCGGCTACGGCGTGAAGGCCGCCGATCGCGAGGATCGCGAGCGCGGACGCGGTACATGAACTCGAAATCACGCGCAGATGACGTCACGAGCGGTCACCGGACTGTTACCGTAAGGTAACCCGTATGAACCACGTGACATAAGGGAAGCGCACGTGTCGGACACCAAGAACGAGGGAGCCGTATCCACCCGGCTGCCCGCGGCCCGTCGCCGTCGCCAGCTCCTGGAGGTCGCCCTCCGGGTCTTTGCCGAGCGCGGCTACCACGATGCCTCGATGAACGACATTGCGGTCGCAGCGGGCGTCACCAAGCCTGTCCTCTACCAGCACTTCACCTCCAAGCGCGAGCTCTTCACCGAGCTGCTGACCGACGTCGGCCGCGACCTGCAGGACAAGATCACCAAGGCCATCGCCTCGGCCCACGGGCCCCGGGAGATGGTCGAGCTCGGGTTCGCCGGCTACTTCAACTACGTCTCGCGCCACCGGGATGCCTTCAAGCTGTTCTACGGCGGGGGCCTCATCCGGGACGCCGAGTTCGCCGAGCTGGTCAACCAGACCGAGCGGGCGGTGGCGGCCCTCGTGGCCGGGCTCATCGAGATAGAGGGTCTGAGCCCGAGCCAGCGCCAGGTCCTCGGCCACGGCATCGTCGGCATGATCGAGGGGGCCAGCATCCACTGGCTCAACACGAACAGCGACGCCGATCCCGAGACGCTGGCCCACCAGCTCGCCGACCTCGCCTGGCGGGGCCTGCGGGGCGTGACGCCGTAGGCGGGAACCATCCGGCCGTCCCGTGACTCGACGGGATGTGGCAGCGAGACCGACAGCGCCGCCGGGCGTGGCGACGCCGGGCGCGGGCGAGAGCTTCGACGAGCTGTTCCGGCGGGAACGGGAGCCCATGGTGCGGGTGGCGTACCTCATCGCGGGCTCCACCGCGGTGGCCGAGGAGGTCGCCCACGACGCCTTCGTCACCGTGTTCGAGCGCTGGGACCGCCTCGACCAACCCGGCGCCTACCTGCGGCGCTGCGTGGTCAACGGCGCCATGCGGGCCAGCCGCAGGCGGGCCCACGGCGAGCGCCTGGCGGCCGCCGCGGCGCCGCCCGGCGAGGTCGGTCCCGGGTTCGACGACACCCTCGACGCCGTTCGCCGCCTGGCCCCGCGGGCCCGGGCGCTGGTCGTGCTCCGCTACTACGCCCAGCTCACGACCCAGGAGATCGCCGACGTGCTGCAGATCCCGCAGGGGACCGTGAAGTCCGGTCTCCACCGGGCGCTGGCCGACCTGCGGGAGGTGCTGGTGCGATGACCGACCTCGAGACCCGCCTGACCGCCGACCTGGCGGACGCGGCCCGCGCCGCGGACCTGCACCCGCCCGGCCGCGAGTCCGTGGCCACCACCGTGGCCCGCCGCCGCCACAGGCGCCGTGTGCGCACGACGGTCCTGGCCGTGGCGGCCACCGTCCTGGTGGCCGCAGCCGCCGTGGCCACGGTGGGCGCACTGCGCGACGAGGGGACCACCGTGATCGACCAGCCACCGGCCCCGTCCACCATCACGACCCTCCCGCCCACCACCGCCCCGACCGTGCCGGAGCTTCCGGCAGGCGCGCCGCCCGTCTCCACCAACCTGGTGCTGCGGGCGGACGGGATCGGCCCGTTCGACTTCGGCGCCCCCGAGGACGAGGTCGTGGCGGCGGTGACCGCCGAGCTGGGCGAGCCCCGGGGCCACTTCCAGGCAGGCGGGAACCGGGGCTGCCAGCCGGCGGCGGAGGATGTCCCCTGGATCGGCCTGGTCCTGACCTTCGAGGGCCCCGACTCCGGCTCGATGCGCCTGACTGCGTGGTCCGCCGGGCTGGGCGACAACCCCGAGCAGCGCCGCAACTACCGCATGGAGGACGGCCCGACCCTGGGCGACCCCGTTGCGGTCTGGCAGGGCGCCTACGGCGCCGCCTTCCGGATGACGCCGGCCGGCTCGACGTTCGTGTCCGTGCAGATCGACCTGGCCGGAGCCACCGTGGAGGGCACCGCCGGTCCCGACGAGCCCCTCGTGGTGCGCAACCTCTCGCGCAGGACGACCGACTGCGTCCTGGGCGACTGACGAAATGACTACTCCGCGTCAGGTTCTGGTCAGCCTTTCGCTACGCGGCGTACACCCAGCTGTGCTTCGGTTGTGAGCGCGGCCCCGTACCGTGCGCCTGAGGGGTCGGGCATCGAGCGCCGAATGGAGCTGGCGCCATTCAGCGATCGGTCAGGCGCCGGGGACGACGAGACCGCTCTCGTAGGCCAGCATCACCAGTTGGGCCCGGTCGCGGGCGTGCAGCTTGTAGAGGATGCGGCTGACGTGGGTCTTGGCCGTCAGCGGGCTCACGTACAGCTCCCCGGCGATCTCGTCGTTGCTCATGCCCCGGGCGATCAGGCCCAGGACCTCCCGCTCGCGGGGCGTGAGGGCGTCCATCTCCTCGGGCACCGCGATCGACGGCTCGGGCCGGGACGCGTAGTCGGCGATGAGGCGCCGGGTGACCTGGGGGGACAGCAGGGCGTCGCCCTGGGCCACGACCTTGATGGCCGCCAGCAGGTCGTCGGGCCGCGTGTCCTTGAGCAGGAACCCGCTGGCCCCGGCGCGGATGGCCTGGTGGATGTACTCGTCCCGCTCGAAGGTCGTCAGCACCACGATGCGGGTCCCGGTCAGGTCAGGGTCGGCCACGATCCGGCGGGTCGCCTCGATGCCGTCCATCACCGGCATGCGGATGTCCATCAGCACGACGCGGGGAGTGGTCCGGCGCACGAGGTCGAGCGCCTCGACCCCGGTGCCCGCCTCCCCCACCACGCTGAGCTCGGGGTCCGAGTCGACCAGGATCCGCAGGCCGCTGCGCATCAGGTCCTGGTCGTCGACCAGCGCCACGGTGATCGGGGCATCGCTCACGTCCGGCCTCCTGTCGGGAACACCGCCCGCACCTCGAACCCGCCCTCGGGGCGCGCCTCCGTCGTCACCCAGCCGCCGAGCGCCCGGGCCCGCTCCTTCATGCCGGCCAGCCCGTGGTGGCCGGGCGGCTCGACCACCGGCCCGGCCAGCGGTGCCCCGTCGTCGAGGACGCCCAGCACCAGCGCGGCCGGGTCGCACTCCAGGGTGACCCACACGTGCGTCACCCCCTCGGCGTGCTTGAGGATGTTGGTGGCCGCCTCCTGGACGATGCGGTAGAGGACGCCACCCAACGACGCGGGCACCGGCGCGTGGCCGCGGCGGTCGAAGTCGACGGTGAGGCCGCGCCCCCGCAGAACGTCGAGGACCCGGGCGATGTCCGCCACCGAGGGCACCGGCGCCTTCTCGGCCGCGGCCGCCTCGCCGTCGCCCGAGCGCAGCATGCCGAGCGTGGCGCGGATCTCCTGGAGCGTGGTGCGGCTGACCTCCGCGATGGTCTCCAGCGCGGTGCGGGCCTGCTCCGGGTGGTCGTCGAGCACGCGGGCGGCCACCTCGGCCTGGATCGTGACGGTGGCGACGGTGTGGCCCACGGTGTCGTGCAGCTCCTGGGCGATGCGCAGCCGCTCCTGGTCGACCCGGCTCTCGGCCTCCTGCTCGCGCAGGTCCTCCTCCCGGGCCAGGACCGCGGCCAGCTCGACCCGCCGGCTGCGCACGACCAGACCCCCGCCGGCGGCGGCCACCAGCCAGCCCAGCAGCTGGAAGTTCGACTCGTCGAAGCGGGGCACGTTGTGGGAGAGCGCCGCGGTGACGTACACGACGACGAGGACGCCGAGCGTCAGCGGCACGCTCACCAGCGGCGGGCAGCGGTTGCCCACGGTGGCCAGCGCCAGCATCATCACGACCCCCACCGCGACCTCGCCGTGGTCGGTGACGACCCACACCGTGCCCGCCACCAGCACGGTGGCCAGCGTGAGGAGGGGCCACACCCGCCGCACCGCCACCGCCGCGCCCATGACCAGAGCGAGCGCCACCCCCAGGGCGTCCGGCGCGGTGTCGTGGCTGACCCACGGCGCCAGCAGCAGCGAGGCCAGCGTGGCCAGCACGAACAGCCCGTCGTGCCAGCGCAGCCCGCGCAGCCCCACGACGGCCTGGTCGCTGCCCAGCCCTCGCAGGATGGATCGGAGCGACGCCCCGGACCGCCGGCGGGCAGGCGCCCCGGGTGTCACGACCGGGACAGGAGCGACTCCCACGCGTGAATGTTGCCACGGTCGGTGTCCATTCAGGCGCGTGTCGCCGCTGTACGCGACAGTGCCGCCCGCAGGGGGGATGCGAGCGGCACCATCTTTCCTGCAGAGAGCGACGAGTGGAGGGGGGAGTACTCGCTACTCGATCCGCAGAACTTGGCACCAGTGTAGGACACGGGCCTCCGATCCCACCGTCATCCCAGCGTGTCAGGTGTCACGTCACCTCTCGACACCCGGCCGACCGGGGAGTGGAATGGCCCCGTGACCATCCGCACCTCACCGTGGCCCGCAGGCGTGCCGTGCTGGGCTGACCTGATGACCCCCGACGTCGAGGCCGCCCTCGACTTCTACGGGCGCGTCGTCGGCTGGGACTTCCAGGACACGGGCGACGACTACGGCGGCTACGTCATCGCCGCGATCGGTGCGTCCTCGGCCGCGGGCATCGGGCCGGCCCCCGAGGGCGTCCCCAGCGTCTGGACGATGTACCTCGCCAGCGACGACGTCGACAAGACGGCCGAGTCCGTGACCGACAACGGCGGGACGATCATGATGGCGCCCGGCGATGTCGGCGATCTGGGGCGCATGTTCGTCGGCGTGGATCCCACCGGCGCCGCCTTCGGGGTGTGGCAGGCGGGCACCAACATCGGCGCCGAGGTTGTCAACGAGCCCGGCGGCATCACCTGGGAGGACCTGCGCTCGCCCGATCCCGACGCCGCCCGCCAGTTCTACGGCGCCGTCTTCGGCCACACGTTCAGCCCCCTGCCCGACGCCGGCCCCGACTACGCCACGTTCCACCTGGCGGGCGAAGAGGCCCCGCTGGGCGGCATGGGCGGCATGATGGGCGCCCCCGACGGCACGCCGGGCCACTGGGTCGTGTACTTCTCGGTCGCCGACACCGACGCCTCCGTGCGCGCCGCCGAGGCCGGCGGCGGGACCGTCATCGCCCCCGCGTTCGACAGCCCCTACGGCCGCATGGCGGGCGTGAGCGACCCCGCCGGTGCCATGTTCTGGCTGATCCAGGACACCGGCCAGGCCGGCTCCGACCAACTGGAGTAGCGAGCCCGACCGGCCGAGGTCCAACCCGGTCCCAACCCGATCCCAATCGGGTCGGGGGACGCTCCGGGTCATGAGCACTCTCCTTGACCTCGACCTGGACCTCGACACCACCCCGGAGCGATCCGGGACATCCCCCGCCGGGCAGAGGCGGCGCAGCTGGCAGGCCAAGAGCCTGGTCGCGGGCGGCGTCCTGTTCGGCGTGGGCAACGCGCTCCACCCGCTGGAGCACACCGACGCGGCCTACAAGGCGGCGACCTGGGAAGCCGCCCACCTGCTGATACTCGCCTCGATCCCGCTGCTCATCCTCGGGCTGCCCGTCGTGCACCGGATGCTGCGGGGGCGGGTGAGCGACCGCTGGGCGCTGCTGCCCGTCGTGTCGGTCATGGTGGGCCTGGTCGGGCTGGCGCCGGGGACGGTGATCGAGACGTTCATCGCCCCGACCATCGGCAACGCCGCCATGACCGAGCTGGAGTCCGGGGGCATGGGCATCGTCGACGCGGTGTTCGGCATCGCCTTCCTGGGTGGGACCCTGGCGCTCGGGTGGGCGCTGCGCCGCTCGGGCGTCCGGCCCCGGTGGGCGGGCCCGGCGCTGATGGGGATCGCCGGCGTGCTGCTGGTCTGCATGGGGCTGACCGGCCCGATCGGCGGCATCGTGATCATCAGCGCCACGATCGCCTACGGATCGGCCCTGGCGATCCTCGGCCTGCGGGCTTGACCCGCCGCTGCCCGCCGCCCGCCTGCGATCGCTCGCAGCGGGCGGCGCAGGCGCGCGGCGGCGTCGACCACGCCCGCCTGGCCCAGCCGGCGGGCGACGTCCATGGCCTGCTGGGCGGCGGCGGCCGCGGCGACGCCGTCGCCCGCAGCATGGCGGGCCTCCGCCAGGGCCAGCGCCACCGGTGCGATCCAGCCCCCCAGCCCGGTCGCCTCCGCCTCCGCCAGCGCCGCCTCGCAGCGGGCCGCGGCCTCCTCGGGCCGGCCGCCGGCGAGGGCCAGGCGGGCCAGCACGAGCCGGACCGGTCCGCCGCAGGCCAGGGCGGTGCCCAGCACCACCTGCTCCCGGGCGAAAGGCGCGAGGGCCCGCTCGGTGTCGGGGACCAGGTCGGTCAGCCCGAGGTCGGCGACGAGCAGGCCGACGACCCGCAGCCGCGTGATCCGGTGCCACGACGGCGGCTCGTCCAGCACGGCCGCCAGCCGGGGGGCCAGGGCGTCCCGGTCCACGTCCACGCCACCGGCCACCGCGGCGCGGGCCTGGTAGAGGAAGCCGTGGTCGTCCACCGCGGCGAGCTGGTCGGCGAAGGCGACGGCCTCGGCCATGTCGCCCCGCTGCTCGGCGCCGTGCAGCGCCACCAGCCAGCGGGCGAGGTCCGCGGCGTAGACCTGGGTGCGCTGGTGCTGCTCGAAGGCGGCGGCCGCCGCCTCGTCGCCCGCGGCCAGGCGGCCCTGCGCCGCCAGCAGCGTCGCCCGGCCCCAGGCGAACGTGGCCTCGAACGCCGGCAGCCGGTGGGCCCGCGCCGCGGTCTCGCCCGCCGCGAGCGACTCGGCCGCCGCGTCGAGCCGTCCCAGCCGCAGCGACGCCGCCAGCCGGAAGGCGTGGGCCAGCGCCTGGCGCTCCGGGGGGAGGTCGGCCGCCAGGCCGGCCAGCTCGGCCGCCAGGTCCAGCAGCTCCGCGGGCGGCGCCGTGCCGAACCCGGCCCACGACGCCGCCACCAGCGCCTCGGCCCGGGCCGCGGGCTCGGGCTGGGACCGGGCCACCCGCAGCGCGTCGACCGCCAGCCGGCCCGGCCGGGCGGGGTCGGGGCCGTAGGACTCGCCCACCGCCGCCGCCGCCAGGATCGACGCCTGCGCCGCCCGATCGCCGAACGCCTCGGCCGCGGCGGCCGCCCGGTGCAGCCGGGCCAGCAGCTCCCCCGGGTGCTGCCCGAACGGCACCCAGTACCAGGCGCCGCCGCCCCGGGCCAGGGCCTGCGCCGCCCGGCCCGCCGCCGCGGTGTCGCCCCGCGCCCCGGCCAGGTCGAGGGCCTCGGCCACCAGGCGCTGGGCGTCGACGTCCTGGCCGGCGCGCACCCGGGCCTCGGCCGCGTCGACCGTCAGCGCCAGCCGGTCGCCGCCCGCGAGGGCACCGTCCGCCAGCGCGACCTCCAGCAGCCGCGCCTGCTCGGCGAACGCTCCCACCGCGGCGGCGTCGCCGGCGGCGTGGCGCACGGCGTCGACCAGCTCCTCGACCGCCACCACCGGCCGGGCCGCGGCGAGGTGGTGGACCCGCCGGGCCGCCGGCCACCGGGGCGATCCGGCCATGGCGGCGGCGATGCGGGCGTGGCCGGACCGGCGGGCGGCCGGGTCGAGCCCGGCCAGCACCACGTCGCGCAGGGTGGCGTGGCGAAAACGCAGCGGGTCGTCGACCACCAGCGCCCCGCGCACCGCCGGTCGCAGCCACTCGACGACGCCACGGGCCGGGACGTCGACGGCGCCGGCGAGCAGCTCGACGTCGATGTCGTCACCCGCCAGCGCCGCGAGCCCCAGGACCTCGGTGGTCGGCCCGGGCAGCGGATCGAGCCGGCTCGCGACCAGGGCGGCGATGGAATCCGGCAGCCGCCCGCCCCCCTTCGCCACGGGACCCAGCCGCAACAGCTCGCGCATCAGCAGGGGGTTGCCGCCCGCCGTGTCCCGCAGGACGACGGCCGCCTCGTCGGGCAGGACCACGTCGACCGTGGCGGCCAGCGCCCGGGTGGCGGTCACGTCGAGGGGCTGGAGGTCGATCCGCCGGGCGCCACCCTGGCGCAACACCTCGGCCAGCGCCGCGTCCACCAGGGCGGGCTCGGGGGACGGCCGCACGGTGAGCACGGCGGTGAGGTCGCCCCGGCGGAGCTCGGCCGCCACCAGGCCCAGCACGGTGAGCGACGTGGCGTCGGCCCACTGCACGTCGTCCAGCACGAGGAGCACCGGGCCCTGCCGGGCGGCGCTGCGCAGCCGGTCGGCCACAGTGGCGGCGACGATGCCGGTCCCCTCGCCCGCCAGCGGCTCGGGGTGGCCCAGGCCGGCGAGGGCGCGCTGCCACAGCCACAGCGGCGGCTGGTCGTCGTCGCGGCGGGCGGCGCCCCAGGCCACGGCGCCGGGGGACGCGTCCGCCAGCGCCTCGGCCAGGTAGGTCTTGCCGATGCCGGCCTCACCGGCCAGCACGAACCAGCGGGGCGGGCCGCCGCCCGGTTCGGTCAGGGCGTCCCACACGGCGTCCCGGCCCACGAGCCCCGCGGGCCGGGGCGGGCGGGCGAGCGCGGTCGCCGCGGGCGTGGCCGGCGGGTCGAGCACGGTGTCGTGGCGGAGCACCGCGCCCTCCAGGTCCCGCAGCGCCGGGCCGGGCAGCAGGCCCTGGCCGGCCAGCCGGTCGCTCAGCGCGCCGAAGCAGGCCAGCGCGTCCGAGGGCCGGCCCAGCAGGTAGAGCACGCGCATGAGCAGGGCGGTGGCGGCCTCGTCCAGCGGATCGTCCGCCACCCGGGCCTCGAGCCCGCCGAGCGCCTCCGCCGGGCGGCCCAGCTCCACGAGCGCTTGCAGGCGGATCAGCTCGACCCTCGCCCGCTGGCCGTCGAGCCGGGCGGTGGCGCCGGGGGCGAACGGGATCGCCTGCAGGTCGACCAGCGCCGGGCCCTGCCAGCGCCCGAGGCCGTCGTCCGCCGCGGCCAGCGCGCCGGCCCAGTCGCCGTCCTGGTCCGCCCGCACGGCCCGGCCGGCGGCCGCCGCGAACGCCAGCGCGTCGACGTCGCCGTCCGGGACGTCGAGGCTGTAGCCGGCACCGCTGGTCCGCAGCAGGGCGGGCGGGGTGCGGGGCGCCCGGTCCGGCTCCAGGACGCGCCGCAGGTTGGACACGTACGCCCGCACCGAGACCTCGGCCCGGGCCGGCGGGTCGTCACCCCAGAGCGCGTCCACCACGGTGTCGAGGGGCACGACGTGGCGGGCCTCCAGCGCCAGCACCGCCAGCAGGGCGCGCTGGCGCACCGTGCCGAGGTCCAAGGGCCGGCCCGTCCGCTCGGCCACGACCGGTCCGAGCAGCCTGAACGTCACCGCCATCGGGCCCTGTCATAGCAAGCGGGGCACCATGGAGGCATGACCGACGTCTCCGAGATGCGGGTCGCGCTGACGGTGGACGACTTCGACGCCGCCGTGGCCCTGTACCGCGACGCGCTGGGCCTCGAACAGCTGGCCGACTGGACGTCGGAGGACGGCCGCGTCGTCGTGCTCTCCGCGGGCCGGGCGACGCTGGAGCTGTTCGACCAGGCCCAAGCTCGCCACGTCGACGCGATCGAGGCCGGCCGGCGGGTGTCGGGGACGGTCCGGCTCGCGTTCGGGGTGGCCGACAGCGCGGATACGGCGCGCCGGCTCGCCGCCGCGGGGGCCGAGGAGGTCGCGCCGCCGGTGGACACACCGTGGGGCGACCGCAACGCCCG
>DATBGF010000369.1:0-2665 GCA_036558145.1 Acidimicrobiales bacterium | reverse complement strand
GCGGCCGCCGTGGGCCTGGTGCTGGTGGGCGTGACGCTGGTCGTCGCCACCTGGTGGGGCCGGGCGGCCGGCCTGATCCCACTGGCCGTCATCCTGGCCACGTTGCTGGTGCTGGACGACGCCGTGGCCGTGCCGATCGACGCCGGCATCGGCGACCGGACCGTGGTGGTGACCACGTCCGAGGAGGTGGAGGACCACCAGCAGCTCCTGATGGGCGATCTGACCGTGGACCTGACCAAGGTCCCCAGCCAGTCGGGCTCCACCCAGGACGTCGAGGTGTCGGTGGGGATCGGGCAGATGCGGGTGCTCGTCCCCCGCGACGCCACGGTGACCGCCGACGCCAAGGTGCGGGCCGGCGACCTCGACTGGCCCGGCGAACCCGACGTCAGCCACGAGAGCGGCGTCGACGTCGACCGCTCGTTCTCCGTCGCCCCACTCGGCGGCACGACCGGCGGGCCCCACCTGCACCTCGACCTGTCGATGGGCCTGGGCAACGTGGAGGTGGTCCGTGGATAGGCACTCGTTCGACCCCGTGACCTTCGTGCTGGGCAGCCTGGCCCTGGCCGCCGGCCTGATCGTGCTGGGCGGCGGCGAGCTGATCGGCAACGCCCGGGTGCTGGTGCCCCTCGGCCTGATCGCCTTCGGCCTGGCCGTGCTGGTCAAGCTGAGCGGCCGCGCCCGCCATCGGGAGGACTAGGACGCCAGCACCGCCCGGGCGACCAGGTCGGTCCCGAAGGCGGTGAGGATGGCGAGGTAGAGCAGGCCCGTCGCTGCCATCACCGCGGAGTAGTAGCGCTCCCGGAGGGCGGCGCGGGTCACGGCCAGCAGCACGATGGTGGTCACCGCGCAGGCCACCCAGAACCAGCCGAAGGTGCCGCCGTAGCCGTCGTCGATCGTGCCGTCGAGCACCGAGACCATCCCCACCGGCCACAGCAGCAGCGCCACCTCGAACGGCCAGACCACCGCGGTCCAGCGCACCATCTCCAGGAGCGGCCTGCGGGCCAGGCCCGGCTGCACCAGGTACCAGTGGCCGAGCAGCATCCCGTCGGTGATGGAGCCGAGGAAGGCGGCGCCCACCAGGGTCCGCAGCACCGACAGCAGGGCCGGGTCGCCGGCGGCGACCCCCGCGGCGATCAGCCCCGGGATGCCCAGCAGCGGCGCCACCAGGTCGAGCACGGGCGGGAACTCGGCCACGCTGCGGTCGGCCGCCTCGGGCGTGCGGTCGATCCCGGTCATGGCCGCCACCCGGGCCGAGCGCCGCTCGGCCAGCGCCCGCTGCCCCGCGACCCCGGCCTTGCGCCGCTGGACCGACACCGCCAGCGCCACGCTCGCGGCCCCCGCCACCGCCAGGGCGGACACCTCCCGCACCGGCACCGGGTCGAGCCAGACCCCGATCCCGAAGGCCCCGAGGGCCATGAGGATGAAGGTCCCCCGGACCAGCCAGCCGTAGCCGATCCCGACCTCGCGGGCCCGGGTGGTGACCCACAGGAAGAAGAGGCCGCCGACCGCCCACTGCAGCAGGACGGTGGCGGCGTCGAGGCGGATCACGGCGAGCGAGGGTAGGGCGACCGGGCCGGAGCAGGAGAATCGACCCGGCCGCCCTTCCCTCAGGTCAGCCGCCCACCTCGTTCAGGTTGAACTCGGTGGCGTAGAGCTCCTCGCCCCCGGCCCCGAGGAGCCGGAAGGTCTGGGGCTCGTCCCGGTCGCCGTGGACGATCAGCACCGCGTAGCGCAGGCTGTCCGGGCGGGTGGGATCGATCGGCTGGGTCTCGACCGTGGCGTGCTCGGCCCCGGGCGCATCGGTGCCCACCGCGGCCACAGCCGGCGCCACCTCGGCGAACACCACCGTGTCGTCGCCGACCTGGGTGACGGCGCTGAAGTTCCTGAAGTAGGACAGCTCGGGCGGGATCTCGGTGCCGCAGCTCGTCATCGGCGCCTGGCCCCCGACCCACAGGCCCACGCAATCCCGGTTGTCGGCCGCGGACGGACCGCCCGTGGGCAGGTAGTCGAGCGCCTCCACGACCCAGGGGACGTCGCCCTCGGCCGAGCGCCCGACGAGCCGGGCGTTGGGGTGCTCGCCGCCAACCGGGGCCGGCGCCGGGATCGACCCGATCATCGCTCCGACATCGGGCTCGGCGGCCTCGCTCGCCACGATCATGCCCACGGTGCCGGGTGCGGCCTGCCACACGAACAGGGTTTGACCGTCGGAGAGCGGCGCCTGCCAGCCCATGGCGCCACTCACGGGGTAGGGCGTGGCCTCCGGCAGCAGCGCGACCATGGCCATGGCGCCGCCGATGTCGCCGGCCACGCTGTACAGGTCGACGGTCGCCGCATCGCCGTCGCTGTAGTGCCGGACGACGGTCGGCGCCAGGCCCGGCACCCAGCTGACGTCGGTGGGCAGGCTGGGCCATCCGGGGACGTCGAACCGGTCGATCCCGGGGCCCGGGGGGACCAGCGCTTGGTGGACCTCGGTCACGACGCTCTCGTCGACGTCGCCGAGAGGCAGGGTGAGGTAGCCGTCGCGTCCACCCACGGTGGCGGTGATCTGGGCGTCGGCCTCGTTGCCCCCCACCACCACGGTGAGCGCCCGCACGATGCGGCTCAGGGCATCGCTGTTCGCCTGCTCGCCGTCCGGCCAGGTGACCACCGCGGTCAGGATCCGTGC
>DATBGF010000368.1:0-6761 GCA_036558145.1 Acidimicrobiales bacterium | reverse complement strand
CAACCCGCCACGCCCGGCGTCGACTCGGCCTCCGGCATGCCGGCGGCAACGCCGTCCGAGCCCGCCTGAGGCCGCGGCAGTCGGCACGGCGACATCCCGACCCGAGGCCGCCGGCCCCCGGCACTGCGGCATCCCGACCCGAGGTCGGCGCCCGCGGCCCGGAACGCGCCGGCCGGTGGCGAGGGGGGTGCGCTCGGGGCTCAGGGGTCGGAGCGGGGGGACGCGGCCTGCTCGGCTTCCTCGGCCAGGGCCAGCCAGGTCTCCTCGGCCGCCGCGAGGTCGGCGCTGACGGCGGAGAGCTGCTCGCCCACCTGGGCGAGGGCGACGTGGTCGCCGCCCGCTGCGGTCAGCTCGGCCTCCAGCTCGGCGTGGCGGTCGGACAGGCGGCGCATGTCGGCTTCGGTCTTTCGGAGGAGGTGGCGCAGGGTGCTGGGTGTGCGACGCCGCTCGCCCGCCGGAGGCCGGGACCGGGCGGGCGAGGTGGAGCGGGACGGGGACGCCGAGCGGGGCGGTGCCGCCGGTCCGGCGCGGCCCGGACGGCGGGCCTCGCGGCGGGCGGCGACATAGGCGGCGAACCCGCCGGGGATCCGGGACGCGTGGCCCGACCGCCCGGCGTGGCCGTCCATGACCAGCACGTCCTCCACCGTGCGCTCCAGGAACGCCCGGTCGTGGCTCACGACCACCAGCGTGCCGGGCCAGGCGTCGAGCATGTCCTCCAGGGCCCGCAGGGTGTCGAGGTCGAGATCGTTCGTCGGCTCGTCGAGGAGCAGCACGTTGGGGCCCTCGCGCAGCACCAGCGCCAGCTGCAGCCGCCGGCGCTCGCCGCCCGACAGCAGCCGCACCGGAGCCCACTGGGCGTCGCTGTTGAACCACAGGCGCTCCAGCAGGGCCGCGTCGGTCCAGTCGGGCTGGCGGGTCGGACCGGCCACCAGCTCCCGCACCCGGGCGTCGGGAGGCAGGTCGGCGCCGCGCTGGTCGTAGTAGCCGACCCGCACCGTGGCGCCCCGCAGCACCGTCCCCGACCTGGGCTCGCGGCGGCCGGCCAGCACGTCGAGCAGGGTCGACTTGCCGCTGCCGTTGGCACCGACCACCCCCAGGCGCTCGCCCGGGCCCAGCTTGAGGTCGACGCCCTCGAACACGACCAGGTCGCCGTAGCCGTCCGTGACGCCGTCGAGCTCGATCACCGTGTCGCCCAGGCGGGGCATGCTGACCAGCTCGGCGAGCGGTAGGTCGGCGGATCGGGCCGGGTCCGGGGCCCGGCCGTCCACCACGGCGCGGGCGGCGGCGATCCCGGCCTTGGGCTTGCGGGTGCGGGCCGGCGCGCCCCGGCGCAGCCACGCCAGCTCGGCGCGGGCCAGGTTGCGGCGCTTGCGCTCCGCCGACGCCTCCCGCTCGCTGCGCTCGGCGCGGGCCGAGAGGTAGGAGGCGTAGCCGCCCTCGTGGACGTGGCCCGCGCCCCGGTCGAGCTCCAGGATCCGGGTGGTCAGCCGGTCCAGCACGTGGCGGTCGTGGGTCACGAGCACGAGCCCGCCCTTGAACCCGGCCAGGTGCTCCTCCAGCCAGGCGATGGCGTCCATGTCGAGGTGGTTGGTGGGCTCGTCCAGGATCAGCAGGTCGTTCTCGCTCGCCTCGCCCACCTCCACCAGCGCCCGGGCCAGTGCCGCCCGCTTGGCCTGGCCACCGGAGAGGCGGGCGACCTCGGCGTCGACCAGGTCACCCATGCCCAGGCGGTCGAGGATGGCGGCGCCCTCCCAGTCCCCGCCGACGACCTCCCGCACCGTGCCGGCCGGCAGCACCGCGGTCTGGTCCAGGGCCACCACCCGGGCGCCCCGGCCCCGGCGGACCACGCCGTCGTCGGGCTCGACCGTGCCGCCCAGGACGCCCAGCAGCGTGGACTTGCCACAGCCGTTGATGCCCACCACCGCCAGCCGGTCGCCCGACGACACGGTGACGGACAGGTCCCGGAACAGGGGCTTGCCCGGCCGGCTGGCGGCCACGCCCTGGGCGTCGACGAGTATCACGGGCAGGGACGGTACCGGCCGATACGGTCGGCGCCCTATGCCTGGCGAAGACGGCATCCTCTCCGGCCCGATCGACCTCGACGGCCCCCGGCGGCGCCCGTCCACCTATCCCGAGGTGGAGGGACGCCCCGGCCTCGCGGTCTTCCACCGGGCCACGGGCGTGGAGGGACCGGTGGTGGGGTTCGAGCACGGCGGGGTGGCCATCCGGGACCGGAACACCGGCACCAAGCGCCTCGTCCGGCTCGATCCCGGCGGGTTCCGGGTGAAGGGACGGACCGTCACGCTGGTGCCGCCCCGCCCGGCGGGCGCACCGAAGAAGGCGGGCCGCACCGCGTCCGGCTCGACCGCGGTCGCCGGCCGGCGGGCCCGGGTGGCGCGGGCCAGCCGCATCCTGGTCGAGGGCATCCACGACGCCGAGCTGGTGGAGAAGGTGTGGGGCGACGACCTGCGGGTCGAGGGCGTGGTGGTCGAGCGCCTGGACGGCATGGACCACCTGGCCGCGGCCATCGACGAGTTCCGGCCCGGTCCCGGCCGGCGCCTGGGCGTGCTGCTCGACCACCTGGTGGACGGGACCAAGGAAGCGCGGGTCGCGGCGGCCGTCCGCCACCCCCACGTGCTGGTCCGGGGGACGCCCTACGTGGACGTGTGGCAGGCCGTGCGGCCCAAGGCCGCGGGGATCGCCGCCTGGCCCGAGATCCCGCGGGGCCGGCCGTGGAAGGAGGGCGTGATCGCCGCCCTCGGCCTCGACGTCGCCCCGGGCGAGTTCTGGCGCAGCCTGCTGGCCAAGGTGTCGACGTTCGCCGACCTCGATCCCACCCTGGTGGGGGCGGTCGAGGAGCTGATCGACTTCGTCACGGAGGGCTGACGGCAGCCTGGCGCAACGCCCGCTCCAGCAGCGTGGCGTCGCCGAGGCGGCGCTTGAGCTCGCGCTCCAGGCCCGCGATCGGGTGCAGGTTCTGGGGGGCGCGGGGATCGTTGTGGGGCTGGCTGGCGAAGCGGGGCAGCGTGGCCGCCACCCGGTCGGCCACCGCGGCGGCGTCGTCCGGTCCCAGGTCACCGGACGCCTCGCACCGCACGATGCCCCACCACGGGTGGGTGGCGGGGCCCGGCAGCCGCACGTACCACGAGTAGCGGAAGCGGCGCTCGCCCACGGTGAACAACGGTGACCGCTCGCCGGGCGCCAGGGTGCCGACCACGGCCTGCAGCGCCGGGTCGAGGTAGGCGACCTGGTGGGTCTTCACGTAGCCGACCGCGCCGGCGATGCGCCGGCGGTCGCCCAGCGGCCCGTCCACCACCAGCAGGTCCCGCTCGGCGCCGGCCCGGACGGCCACCCGGCCCTCCAGGTCGCCCCGGGCGTGGCCCAGGGCCTGGCTCACGGCATCGGCCCCGGGCGCGGCGGCCGGGACGGCGCACGGCTCGTAGCTCCCGTGGCGGGTGGCGATGGGGTCGACCGGATCGCCCGGGCACAGCACGCCCCGCTCGACGTCGGCGGCCACCACCGTGGCCCGGTCGGCGCAGCGGACCACGCCGGCGGCCCAGGACGCGCACACCCCGGCCCGGGTCGTGCCGTCGTCGCCGGTGATCCAGACACGGGCGTCGACGCGCTCCACGCCGTCCACGAACAGCACGATCCCCGCCGGATCCTGGGACGGCCGGACCGGCGCCCAGTCGGCCTGTGCCCGCTCGACCGTCACGTCCACCGCGGCGTCGGACGGTCCCAGCGCCTCGCCGTCCACCGGCGCCCCGTAGTCCGGAGCCCAGGTCTCGACCGCGAACCTCACGTCCTCACACCTCCACCCGGTCCACCGCGGCGGCGCCACCCACCTTGCGGACCTCGAAGCGGATCGGCAGCCGCTCGGCCAGCTCCCGGACGTGGGTGACGACGCCGACCATGCGGCCCCGGGCGCCCAGCTCGTCGAGGGCCGTGGCCACCACGTCCAGCGTCTCGGGGTCGAGCGTGCCGAAGCCCTCGTCCAGGAACAGCGCCTCCAGCCGGGCCGCACCGGCCACCGCCAGGCCCGCGACCTGGTCGGCCAGGGCCAGCGCCAGGGCCAGGGAGGCGAGGAACGTCTCGCCGCCCGACAGCGTGCGGGCCGAGCGGACCTGGGACGCGTGGGTGTGGTCGATCACGGCGAAGCCGCCGCTGCGGGTGTCGACGGCGAGGGCGTAGGCGCCGCCGCTCAGCTCGGCCAGGAGCGTCGAGGCCCCGGCCACCAGGTGCTGCAACGCCTCGTCCAGCAGCCACTTCTCGAACCGGTTGGCGGCCAGGTGCCCCGCCAGGGCGTCGGCCACCTGCTGCTGCTCGGCCGCCGCCTTCTGCTCGGCCCGCAGGCGGTCGCCGGTGGCCAGGCGCTCGTCGATGCGGGTCAGGGCGGCGTCGGCCCGGGCGTGCGCCGCAGCCACGGCCTCGCCCGGCCACTCGCCCGGCGGCGGGACGACGCCCGCGTCCCGGCAGGCGCCGGCGAGCTCCAGCATGCGGGCGGACACCTGGTCGTTCGCCGCCTTGGCCGCCTCGCGGTGGGCGGCCTGGACCTCGACCAGCGCCGGTGCCCGGGTGGCAGCCCAGCCCACCAGGGCGGCCCAGTCGGCGGCCAGGTCCTCCCGCTCGGCCGGGGGCGGGCCCAGGGCGGCGACGCCGTCGCGGGCGGCATCGAACGCCCGCCGGGCCCGCGTGACCTGCTCGGACAGCTGGGTGACCCGGGCGTCGGCCGCGCTCATGGCCTTGCGGGCGTCACGCTCGGCCTGGCGGGCCTTGTCCAGGGCGGACTCGGCCTCGTCCACCAGCGCGAGCTGCTCGTCCAGCGCGGCCAGGTCGGGGACGCCCACGAGACGAGCCTCGACATCGGCCAGGTCGCGGCGCACCCGGTCCAACTTCTCGTCCACCCGGACCTGCTCCGTGCGCGCCTTGACCAGCGTCTCGCCGGCCCGGCGGTGGGTCGTCTCCGCATCGGCCAGGTCACGCTCGGCTTTCGCCAGGTCGGGCGGATGCTCGTGCGCGGGCAGCACCGCCACCTCCTGGCCGCACACCGGGCAGGCGTGGCCGACCGCGAGCTCCGGGACCAGGGCCTGCGCCCGCTTCTGGACCCGCAGCCGCTCCAGCTGCTGCGCCCGCTCGGCCCGCTCCGTGTCGGCCGCCTCGGCCGCCGACGCCGCCGCCTCGGCCTCGACCCGCACCTCCGCCTCCCGGGCCTCGCCCCGCTCGACCTGCGCCGCGAGGTCGGTCCGCTGGCCGTGGTCCAGCCGCTGGCGGTCCAGCAGGGCCCGGGCGGGCAGTGCCTGCATCCGGGCTTCGCCCTCGATCACCGCCTCGGCCGCCTCCTCGCCCAGCTCGGCGCAGCGGTTCTTCGTCGCAGCCGCGGCGGCCAGGTCCGACGCCAGGGCGCCGGTCCCGTCCGGCACGACCAGCGCGTCGAGCAGGCGGAGCTGGGCGGTCACGGCCTCGGCCTCGGCCTGCTCGCGGGCGATGGTGGCCTGGGCCTCGTCGATCGCCGGCCGTTCGGCCGCCAGCCGCTCGGCCACGGCGGCCAGGGCCGTGACCTGGGCCTGGGCCTCGGTCCGGGCCTCGGGGGTGGCGCCGCTGAGGCGGTCCAGCTGGGCGGCGGCCACGTCGGCCTCGTTCCTCGCCTGGTTGGCCCGCTGCCGGGCCACCGCCGCCACCCGCTCGTACAGGCCGAGGTCCAGCAGCCGCACCAGCAGGTCCTGGCGGTCGCTCGGCTCGTCGTGGAGGAAGCGGGCGAACTGGCCCTGGGGCAGCGACACGCAGGTGATGAAGTGCTCGAAGGTGAGCCCCAGCAGGGTCGTGACCTGCTCGGTCACCTCCTTGGCCGTGCCGGCCAGCACCTCGCCGGACCGCTCCAGGCGGGCCTCCTTGGTGGTGGCGCCGCCGGACTTCGTGGCCCGCACCACCCGCACCGCGGTGTAGGCGTCGCCGCCGACCGTGAAGTCGAGCCGGACCTTGGCCTCGGTCAGGTTCTGGCTGATGACCGGGGCCACCGCCCGCTTGTCGTCCAGACGAGGGACGGAGCCGTAGAGGGCGAAGGTGAGGGCGTCGATGATGCTGGTCTTGCCGGCCCCGGTCGCACCGACGAGGGCGAAGAGGTCGGCGCCGGTGAAGTCGACCGTGACCGGGTCCCGGAACACGGTGAAGCCCTCGACTTCGAGGCGGACCGGCCTCACGACTCCCCCACCAGGTCGTCCACCAGCTCGTCGAACAGCCCGACGACCCGGTCGTCGGCCGCGTCCCGCTCGGCCAGGTACTCGCGGAACAGCTCCTGGGGCGTGCGCCGCAACCGCTCCCCGCTGCCAGCCGTCCGTCCGGTGCCCGCCGGCTCGCGGGCCGCGATCACGACCTCCACCGCGTCCGGCAGGCGCTCGCGCACCTCGTCGGCCAGGCCGGCACGGGCCGGCTCGTCCAGCTCCACCCGCAGGTGATCGCCGCCCTCGGTCCCGACACCCGCGGCGGCGAGGACGTCCACCAGCGTGCCCCGCACCGTCCGCAGCCGGCGCCCGGCGGAAAGCGGCACCGCGGTCACCTCGGCCGGCCGTCCGGGGTGGACGTCCACCACGTTGACCACCGGCTGGTTGGCCGTCTCGCCGAAATCGAGCTGCAGGGGCGAGCCGCAGTAGTGCAGCGGCGCCGGTCCCGCCAGCTGCTGGGCCCGGTGCAGGTGGCCGAGCGCGACGTACTGGGCCGACGGCGGGAACCCGGTGGCCGGCACCCAGTAGTCGAACACGGTGTGG
>DATBGF010000367.1:0-1931 GCA_036558145.1 Acidimicrobiales bacterium | reverse complement strand
ATCAACAAGGACGCCGAGGCCCCGATCTTCTCGGTCGCCGACCTCGGGATCGTGGGCGACGTCCACAAGGTCCTGCCCCAGCTGCTGGAGGCCCTCCAGGGCCGCTGACGGTCATCCCGCCCCGCGGCCTGCCGGCCGCGGGGACCTGGGAGAATCGGGTGATGATGCAGCCCGAGCGCCTATGGAGCCATCGACCGGTCGTCGTCGCGGCCCGCATCGGCATCCCGGCTGGCGTCTTCTTCGGCGTGGTCCAGTCGCTCGTGACGGGATCGGTCCTGGGCGGGCTGGTCAGCGGCGTCCTGTTCGCTGTGCTGTCCGGCGTGACCATGGCCTGGTTGATCCGGAGGAGCTGGCGTAGGTCGGCCGAGCTGGCGCCGCAGGATCGGGCAGCCGTGGCGAGGGCCGTGTACCGGGGCGAGGACATCCAGGACGAGCGACTCTCGGGCGCGGTCGTCGAGTACGCCGGTGTCGTCCGGCAGGCACAGGAGCGCGACGCCCGGTGGAACTGGGTTCTCGTGGTCTTCGCCATCGGGACGCTGATGCTCGCCATCAGCGCGACCGCGGCCGGCTCGACCGGGGCAGCGGTGGCGTACTGGCTGCTCACCGCGTTCTGGGTCGCCGGCCTCGGGTGGATCTTCCCCCACCGGCGCGCCCGCATGCTGGCCAACGCCCAGCGGGCGGAGCAGGCCGCCCGATCCCGGAGAGCCGCGCTGGGCTAGCTAGAGAACGTGTCGCAGGCCTTGGGGTCGCCGGTGTCGTAGCCGGTGCGGAACCACTTCTGGCGCTGCTCCGAGGAGCCGTGGGTCCAGGTCTCGGGGCGGACCGCGACGCCGGCCTGCTCCTCGAGGCGGTCGTCGCCCACGGCCTGGGCCGCGGCCAGGCCCTCGTCGATGTCGCCGTTCTCTAGCGCCACGTCGCTGCCGTCCTGGCGGCTGCGCTCGGCCACCGTGTTGGCCCAGACGCCGGCGTAGCAGTCGGCCTGCAGCTCGAGGCGCACCGACCAGGCGTTGGCCTCCTCCTCGGACCCGGCCGCCTGCTCGCGCTCGTGGACCGCGGCGCTGGTGCCGTCCAGGTTCTGGACGTGGTGGCCGAGCTCGTGGGCCACGACGTAGGCCTGGGCGAAGTCGCCGGGGGCGTCGAAGCGCGACTGCAGCTCGTCGAAGAACCCCAGGTCGAGGTACACCTGGCTGTCGGCGGGGCAGTAGAACGGCCCGGTCGAGGCGCTGGCCGGGCCGCAGCCGGTGTTGACCGAGCCGTTGAAGCTGTTGACCGTGGCGTAGGTGTACTGCTGGCCTTCCTCGGCGAAGATGTTGGCCCACTGGCCCTGGATGTCCTCGGTGAGGAACTCGACGAACTGGTCCTCCTCGGTCTCGGGCCCGGGCGCCTGCGCCCCGCTCTGCAGCAGGTCACCGAACCCGCCGCCCGCGCCGCCACCGCCGCCCCCGTTGAGGAACACGGCGGCCAGCAGCACCAGCAGGCCGATCACGCCGCCGCCCCCGGCGACCGGCAGGCCGATCCCGCTCAGGCCGCCGCCTCCGCCCTGCCGCTCGTAGTGACTGGACTCCGTCCGCTTCCACTTCACGGGCCCATTCCTTACCCCCACCCGCAATTCGCAGACTACGGGACGACCATTCCCTGCACACGCCCTGGCCAGCCGTCACCCGCTCCCGGACGCGGGCCTACGCTGCCCTCCATGACCGCCGCCGCCCGCGCTCCGCGCCTCTCCGACCGCGCCACCTGGTCCAACTGGGCCCGCAACCAGGCGTGTGCGCCCGTCGAGGTGGCCCGGCCGAGCACTGAGGCCGACCTCGTCGACCTGGTGAAGCAGGCGGCGGGCGCGGGCCGTCGGGTCAAGGCGGTGGGGGCGGGCCACAGCTTCACCTCGATCGCGTGCACCGACGGCACGCTCGTGGACCTGTCGGGTTACGGAC
>DATBGF010000366.1:0-24912 GCA_036558145.1 Acidimicrobiales bacterium | reverse complement strand
TCAGCATGACGTCGACGTTCTCGGCCACCTCGGCGGCCAGCACGATCTCGGGGTCGCCCTCGGCGGTGGCCACGACCATCACCTGGTCGTCGTAGGGCATCAGCATGGCCCGCAGCCCCTCGATGATGATGTGGTCGTCGTTGGCCAGCACTGCTCGTACCGGACCCTGCACGGAATGGTCGGCCATGCCCCAAGGGGTACCCTGGGACAGCCCATCGCAGCCGCGCGTTGGGTGAGAGACGCGTACCCGCGATGCGGTATTCGCACGCGTGTCCCCACATGAGAGGATGCCAGCGCGCAGGGAGCCGGTTCCGGGAGGGCCACCTGGACATCACGATCGGGCGGGCCGTGGGAGCTCGCCACCATCCAACCGACGGCGGACGGCCCGCGTGGTGAGCGACGAGCGCGCCATGGCGCAGACGCACGCCACCGGTCACGAGGCCGCCACGCTGGGCCAGCTCGCGTCCGACCTGGACCAGGCCGTGGGCTGGCAGCTGCTCGTGGTCGAGGACGACGACGGCGATGCGCTGCTGGTGCGCGAGCTGCTCGCCGACGGGCTGCCCGGCGCCCGGGTCGAGCGCGTCACGAACCTGGCCGACGCCCGGAAGGCCGTCCGGTTCGTCGACTGCGTGCTGCTGGACATGGGCCTACCCGACGCCGAGGGGATCACGGGCGTCGAGCAGCTGGTGGCCGAGGCGCCGGACACCGCGGTGGTGGTCCTCACCGGCGCCGCCAGCGAGCGCCTGGGCGTGGGTGCCGTGGCCGCGGGGGCGCAGGACTATCTGATCAAGGGGCGGGTCGACGACCAACTCCTGGCCCGGTCCGTGCGCTACGCCATCTCCCGCCAGCGGGCGGCCCGGCTGACGCGGGACCTGTTCGAGGCCGAGCGCCGCCGGGCCGATAACACCCGCATGGAGCGGGCGCTGACCCCGCCGCTCCAGCTCCACTCCTCGGACGTCCGTCTGGCCGTGCGCTACCGCGCCGGCCGGGAGGGCGCCGAGCTGGGCGGCGACTTCTACGACGCCGTCGAGTCGCCCGACGGGGAGGTCTCCGTCCTGATCGGCGACGTGGCCGGCCACGGGCCCGACGCCGCCGCGCTGGCCGCCCGCCTGCGCAGCGCCTGGCGGGCGCTGACGCTCGCCGGCCTGGACCAGCACCGGGTGCTGTCGACGCTGGACGCCTTCATGCGCACCGAGGTCGAGTCGCTCACGTTCGCCACCGTCTCGACCCTGGTCATCTGCGCGGACCGCCAGTCGGGCCAGCTGCTGATGGCCGGCCACCCGCCGCCGCTGCTGCTGGGCCCGCCGACCCGGCGGTTGGGCGACGGCAAATTCGGGCACTTGCTGGGCGTGATGCCCGCACCCGTCTGGAACCCGGTCGAGGTCCCCCTGGGCGAGGGCGCCCGCCTGCTGCTCTACACCGACGGGCTCATCGAGGGCCGGGTCGCGCCGGCGGCCAGCGAGCGGGTCGGGCTCGACGGCCTCGTCGCGCTGACCGACGACCTGACCGCCGCGGTGCCGAACGGCGAGCGGCCCGACACGGCCCTGCTCGACGGCCTGCTGGCCGAGGTGGTCCGGCGCAACGGCGGGCCGCTCACCGACGACGTGGCGATGTGCCTCGTGTCGATCCCGTCCCGGGTCGATGGCTGAGGCGGAGCCGAGGGGTCCCGCCCGCTGGCCGCTGCGCACCCGCCTGCTGCTGCTGCTCGGCGCGGCGGGGGTGCTCATGACCGCCACGCTGGTGACCCAGCTCACGCTGCAGGCCCGCCAGCGCGATCTCCGCAACGACCTGCTCAACCGCATCGACCCGGCGCGGGTCACCGTGTCCGACCTGCGGGCCGCGGTCCTCGACCAGGAGACCGGCGTACGCGGTTTCCTCCTGACCCGCGACCAGCGCTTCCTGGAGCCGTACGAGCGGGGCCGCGACGCCGCCGACACCGCGCTCGGCCGCCTGCACACCGCCCTCCAAGCCGACGACGAGGCCTCGGACGAGCTGGCCCAGGTGGAGGACCGCCTGGACACCTGGCGCACCGAGACCGCCATCCCGTCCGTCGAGGCGGGCAACGCGGGCGCCGACACCACGCCGGCGTCCGAGGACGAGGCCCGCCAGCAGTTCGAGGCGCTGCGAACGGCCATCAACGAGGTCGACGGGGTCCTGGAAGAGAGGCGCGAGGTCGCCATCGACGAGCTGGAGCGGTACGCCCGCGGGGCCACCGCCGCGATGATCCTGCAGGTCGTGGGGCTCGTGGCCTCGGGGGTGCTGATCATCGGGGCACTGACCCGGCTCGTCACCGGCCCGCTCAGCCGCCTCGGCGCCGACGCCCGCACCGTGGCGTCCGGCGACCTGGACCACGAGGTGCGCGGCGAGGGGTCCCCCGACCTCATCCGCCTCGGCGCCGACGTCGACGCCATGCGCCGGCGGATCCTCGACGAGGTCGACCAGCTCAACGAGGCGACCGCCGACCTGGCCCGCCAGACCGAGGAGCTGGCCCGGTCGAACGACGACCTCGAGCAGTTCGCCTACGTGGCCTCCCACGACCTGCAGGAGCCGCTCCGCAAGGTGTCCGGCTTCTGCCAGCTCCTGCAGATGCGCTACGCCGAGCAGCTCGACGAGCGGGCCAACGAGTACATCCACTTCGCGGTGGACGGGGCCAAGCGCATGCAGGACCTCATCAACGACCTGCTGGCGTTCTCCCGGGTGGGCCGCACCACCGAGTCGTTCGAGCCGGTGGACCTGGACGAGCTGGCGGGCCAGGCCGTCGAGATGCTGGGCCCGGCCATCGAGGAGACGGGCGCCACGGTGACCGTCGGCGACCTGCCCGAGGTCCAGGGCGACCGCCGGCTGCTGGGTGCGACGCTGCAGAACCTCATCGGTAACGCCCTCAAGTTTCGGGGTACGGATGAGCCCGTGGTCACGATCGACGCTACGCTCACGGACGGTGCCGCTGGGGACGAGTGGGTGATCACCGTCGCGGACAACGGCATCGGCGTGGATCCCGACTACGGGGAGCAGATCTTCACCATCTTCAAGCGGCTCCACTCGAAGAGCGAGTACCCGGGCACCGGCATCGGGCTCGCCCTCTCGAAGAAGATCGTCGAGTTCCACGGGGGCCGCATCTGGTTGGAGCCGACACCGCCTCCGGGCGCCACGTTCAAGCTTGCGCTACCCGCCACCGTGCACCGACAGAAAGAATCCGCCGATGCTGGCTGAAGCCGTGCGCCCCATCGAAGTGCTCCTCGTCGAGGACGACGAGGGGGACGTGCTCATGACCAGAGAGGCGCTCGACGAGGGCAAGGTGGTCAACCGGCTCAGCGTCGTGGGTGACGGGGTCGAGGCCATCGCCTACCTGCGCCGCGAGCAGCCGTACGCGGACGCGACGCGGCCCGACCTGGTCCTGCTCGACCTCAACCTGCCCAAGCGCGACGGCCGCCAGGTGCTGGAGGAGGTCAAGGCCGACCCGGACCTGCGCCGCATCCCGATCGTCGTGCTGACCACCTCGGAGGCCGAGGAGGACGTGCTTCGCAGCTACGACCTCCACGCCAACGCGTACGTCACCAAGCCGGTCGACTTCGATCGCTTCGTCGAGGTCATCCGCCAGATCGACGAGTTCTTCATCTCGGTGGTGCGGCTGCCGGGCACCTGAGGGGCGGCTAGCGCGGCGGCGTGATCTTGTAGATCAGGCTGCCCGTGGCGGCCGGGCGGCCGCCGGCGGTGGCCACCTCGGCCTTGCAGAACACGATCGACCGGCCCCGCTGGGTCACCCACCCCTCGGCCACCGCGTCCTCGCCCTTGATGGCGCCGAGGTACTGGATGTCCATGCTGACGGTGACGTAGCCCCAGTCGCGGTCGTAGGCCGCGCCCACCGCGGGCACGACGACGGTGTCGATGAGCGTGGCGATGGCGCCGCCGTGGATGACCCCGGCGACCTGCTCCAGCTCGGGCCGGTAGGGCAGGCGCATCCGGCAGTAGTCGACCTTGTGCTCCTCGACCACCAGCCCGACCAGCTTGGGGAAGTAGGTGCGCTCCCAGCGCCCGAACGTGGACCAGCGGTCCGCCACGTCGTCCGGCAGGGGGTCGAAGCGGTCGGCGCGCATCGGCGCAAGCTAGCGCCTGGGCCGTGGCTCATCGCCCCTGCCGGCAGCACGTAACGTGTCCCCGATGGGCCAGCGCATGATGTGGAGGATCGTCGGCTCGCTCGCCGTCGCGGCGGCGGGCATCGTGGCCCGCCAGGCGCTGGTGGCGACGTGGCGGGCGACGCGAGGCACCGACCCGCCGACCAACCCGGCCGCGACCCGGACCTCGTGGGGCGAGGCGCTGGCGTGGAGCGTGGCCTCGGGCGTGGCGTTCGGCGTCGCCCGCATGGTGGCGGTGCGGGGCGCGGCCGCCGCGTGGCGCAAGGCCACGGGCTCCTATCCCGAGGACCTGGAGGCGGTCAAGCCGTAGCGGCGCGGGCGCCCGTGGCGGGCGCGTGGCTCACGTCTTCGGGCCCGAAGGTGCGGGTCCAGGCGGCGAACTCCAGCAGGATGCCGTCGGGGTCCTGGAAGTAGATCGAGCGGACGAACACGCCCGGGTGCATCTTCTTGGACAGCCCGTACTCGCTGTCGTCGTGGTTGGCGACCTCGGTGCAGTCGACCCCGGCGGCGAGCAGCTTGTCCCGGTACTCCTCGATGCGCTCGGCGGGCACGTTGAAGGCGACGTGGTTCATCGAGCCGATGGCGCTGGTCAGCTCGCCCTGGTCGGGCCGGGCCGCGGGCGCCGACACGCCCGGCGCCGGCTCGGGGGCGTCGGGGAACCAGAAGAACGCCAGGCAGTCGCCGCCGCCGCAGTCGAAGAAGAAGTGCTGGCCCATGCCGACGGGCAGCTCGATGGTCTTGATCAGGGGCATGCCCAGCACACCCGAGTAGAAGTCCACGGTGCGGGCCATGTCCCGGCACACCAGCGCCAGGTGGTTGACGCCCGACAGCTCGAACGGCTTCTCGCTCATGGCCCCGCCTTCCCTCAGGGTTCGACCTTCTCCAGTCCCACTGTACGGGCCCAGATGCGGGTCACCGTCTTGGCCAGGAGGTCAACGTCGGCCTCGGCATCCTCGCCATGGGGCAGGAGGTGGTCGTACACCACCCGGACGTTCATCGTGTGCAGGGCCATGGCGGTCATCCACGGGTCGATCTCGTCGTCGCAGATGCCCTGGTCCTGCAGCCGCCGGATCCAGTGCTCGCTGCGGCGCACGTTCTTGATGACGGTCGAGCGCCGGGCCGCGGCCACGTCCTTGTCGCCCGGGGCCACCTGCTCGATGGAGCGGACGATGCCCGGGTTGCGCAGGCAGACCATGAAGTACTGGCGGGACGCGTACTCGATGTCCCGGATGAGGTCGCCCTCGGCGTTGTCGGGATCGCGCCGGGTCGCGGTCGACATCTCGTCGAGCACCTGGGCCGCGACCTCCCGGAAGATCTCTTCCTTGGAGTCGAAGTACGTGTAGAAGGTGCCGCTGGCCACGCCCGCCCGGGCGGTGATGTCGGTGATGCGACTGTCCGGGAAGGGGATCTCCTCGAACACTTCCTTGGCGGCAGCCACGAGCGCGGCGC
Source organism: Acidimicrobiales bacterium (assembly GCA_036558145.1). GTDB lineage: Bacteria > Actinomycetota > Acidimicrobiia > Acidimicrobiales > VFJN01 > ZC4RG19. The sequence goes on along the minus strand of DATBGF010000366.1, from coordinate 19,330 downwards.
GGGTGCGAAGGCCGCGCGGGGTCAGAAGCCGCCCGCCGGCGGCCTGACCGGCACGCAGCCCGCCCTCGGCGGACTCGGCGCTCAGGGGGTCGACCTCGATGGCCACGTCAGAAGGGTAGTGGGCGGGGGCGGGGCGGGAAGGGGTCCCCGCCCCCACGCCACGAACAGTGAGATCTTGTGGGAGACGGCTACGGCCGATCGCCTGCGGCCGCCGGCCGGGACAAGATGCCTGGGTACATCCCGTGCCGGCAGCCACCTTGGCGAGCGGTGTGCCCCGTTGCGGTCGTCCTGAATGTCATCCGCGGTCTCCCCTCGCGGCCGGCGACGTCGGGGCCGGCGCCGCGTTCCGTGAATTTAGCGGAACATGAACCCGACGTCAACATCGGAGAACGGGGACTACCTGCCGATATTTGTGGTGAGAAGCGGGATGTCGTGACATCACTACGACAGGCTTGTTACGGTTCCCGGTCAACATCTGATCGGCTGGGCCAAGGAGAGGGATGTTGGGCGTCCGCAGGAAGGTCGTCCGTCGGGCTACCACCGCTGTCGTGGTCGTCGCGCTCGTCTCGCTGCCGACCACCGCCGAGGCTGCCCCCGGGGCACCCGCACAGGAACAGGACCAGGCCGGCGAGGACCGGTCGCCGGTCGAGCGCGCCATGGTGGGCATCGAGTCGCTGAATGCGAGCGGTGTAACCGCCACTCTGGGTGAGCTCCACGCCGAGATCACCCGCCAGCTCGACCTGCTCGGCTCGGCCCAGGCCGCGGTGACCAGCACCAGCGCCGCGCTCGCCGACGCCGACGCGGCCCTCAGCCAGGTCCGCTTCCGCATCGAGGAGACCACCGGCGCCAGCGACGCCGTGGTGGTCGAAGCGTTCATGAACCCGCCGACGTCCGACGCGCTCGAGGTGCTGAGCGCCGAGACGATGGAGGACGCCACCGTCAAGCAGGCCCTGCTGAACATGCAGGCCGACGCCGCCGCGGAGCAGCTCCAGGCCTACGAGGAAGCGCTGGCCGACCTCGGGGTGCTGGAGGACCAGCACGAGCAGGCCCTCGCCGACGCCGAGACCGCCAAGGGCGAGGCCGAGGCGACCTTCGAGGACCTGCAGGCCGCCATGAGCAACCAGGTCCAGTTCGTCTCCCAAGTGCAGGCGGCGCTGGCCCAGGCACAGACCCAGGTCCCCACCGACCCGGCGGAGGCCGCGGCCTACCTGGCCCGCCTCGGCGAGGTCTCCACCGCGATGGAGGCGGCCGCCCAGTTGCGGGAGATCGCGGAGGCGCAGGCCGCCATCGACGCCGAGAACGCCCGCCGCCTGGCGGTGGGCGACATGTTCTGCCCGGTTGACGGAGGGGGGTTGCACTTCACCGATACCTGGGGAGCGGCCCGCACCGGCCACAGGCACCAGGGCGTGGACATGCTGGCGGCGCGGGGCACGCCCACGGTCGCCCCCGTCAGCGGCCGGGTCGAGCACCGGGGGACGAGCCTCGGCGGGCTGTCCTGGTACGTCTACGGCGACAACGGGAACATGTACTACGGCACCCACCTCCAGGGCTACGAGAACCAGGGGGTCGGCTGGGTGGAGGCGGGCACCGTCATCGGCTACGTCGGCGACACCGGCAACGCCCGGGGCACCCCGCACCTGCACTTCGAGGTGCACCCCGGCGGCGGCTCGGCGGTCAACCCCTACCCGTACGTGGCCGAGGCCTGCCGCTGACCCTGTCCTCGGCCGCCGCGGCCTGTTACCACTGGGAGGATGTTCGAGGACCTCCTGGCGCACCCCGGCGTCGAGGAGGTCTGTGAGCTGCGCAGCCGCTTCGGCCTGATGGCCATCCACGGCGGCAACCTCGAGCGCGGCACCGACGTCATCGCCGCCGCGGCGGCCGCGCAGGCAGGGGCGTCGCTCTACGCGGTGCGCCAGCCACCAGGGCTGCGCTGGCACGTCCCCTCGGTCGCCTTCGACCCGGGCGTGTCGCCCGCGCTGGCCGGCTTCCTCGACCACGTGGACGTGGTGGTGGCGCTGCACGGCTACGGCCGGCCCGACATGTGGACGACGCTGCTGGTGGGCGGGCAGAACCGCACGCTGGCCGCCACGCTGCGCTCGGCGCTGGAGGGCACGCTGGGCGACGGCTTCAGCGTCGTCGACGACGTCGAGCGGATCCCGCTGCCGTTGCGGGGCCAGCACCCCCGCAACCCCGTCAACCTGCCCCGGGGCGCAGGCGCGCAGCTGGAGCTGCCACCCCGCGTGCGCCCGGGCACGGGCGCGCCCACCTACCGTCCCGGCTACGAGGCCGCGGTCACGGCCGCCCTGGCCGAGGTCGCCGCGGCGTACTCACACGGTTAGATGAGATGGAGATCGTGGGCCCGGGCGATCGCCTCGGCCCGGTTGCGGGCCGAGAGCTTGTGCAGCGCCCGCTGCCAGTAGGTCTTCACCGTGTTGGCGGCCAGCCCCAGTCGCTGTGCGATCTCGTTGTTGGTGTTGCCCAGCGCCACCAGCCGCAGGATCTCGTGCTCCCGCCGCGTGAGCGCCGGGCCGCCGGGGTACCGGCCGCCCGAGCCCGAGCCGTTGGCGCTGACACCGTCCGCGACGGCCGCGGCCCGCTGGATGCTGGCCACGACGTGCATGAAGCACTCGTCCGACGACACGAACTCGTTGCCTTCGGCGCCGGGCTGTCCGTCGACCACGACGATCTGGCTCAGCGGATGGTTGACCTTCAGCGCCTCGATCACCTCGGGACCGACCGGCCGTGCGCCGTCCGCCTGGACGAGCACGACGTCCGGTCGCACCCTCTCGACGAGCGACACCGCCTCCGACCCGGGCGCCGCGCAGCCGACCACGTGGATCGGCGGCCCGATCAAGCCCGACGCGGCGCCGTTGCGGGCCGCGTGACCGACGTCGACCACGACGACCGAGATGCGACGCCCCCCAGCGTTGCTCGATGGTCGCGTGGGCGCGGTTGGGCTGTAGCCGACCGTGTCCCTCGTGTGCGACGCGCGATTGGACCGTGACTCGCAGCGTGCCATCTACCCCTCCGACACCATGCCCCCGTCGGGACTATACGCCCAAACGAACGCCGTGTCTTTGCCGTATCAAGAAAGATTGACGTAGACGTCACCTTTGTGGCGCGACAACCGCGCCGGGAGGCCGCGGAGACCGACTGACATTGACGACAATGGGCGACATCGCCCTGCTAAGGAACACAGGGGTATGTCTAGCGTGGTGGGAGCGACGCTCTGCGGGGTGATGCGGCGCTACCGGTAGGCCGTCCGGTTACATGCGACCGGGCGCCAATCCGTCTAACGAGAGGCGCCCCTTAAGGTCCAAACATCCGGCCTATACGGCCGCGATAACCGATATCAGCATGACCGGACGACCCCCAGGCAGTCGTCGACCCGGCGGTGGTGCGGCGCGGGCGACGTGACCCCCCGCACAGAGCCCACCAGCTCGCGCACGCGACGTTCGGCCGCGGGACCGAGGCCGTCGTAGACCTCGACGAAGAGCTCGCGGGCCCGGCGCTGGGGCCAGTCGCGCGGCAGCAGCTCCGCCGGCAGGCCCGGGTCGATGACCGCGAGCGCCCGCCAGCGGGCACAGGCCTCCACCCGGGTCACGAGGGCCTCCCGGTCCGGGATCGCGTGGTCGTGCACCTTGTCGACCACCGGCTCCAGCTCGTCGATGAGCCCCTGGTACTCGGCCCGCAGGGCCCGGAGGTCCCAGGCGCTGAGCAGGTCCACGCCCGCCGGGCGGGGCACCTCGCTCACCCGGAACACCGCGGCGTCGGTCACGTCGAGCTCGGTGAGCGACCGGTCGATGGCCGCGAGCGGGGCCCGGGGCGTGATCCAGAAGCCGTCGAACAGCGGGCCGAGCCGGAGCTCGCGCAGCCGCTGGCGCAGCGCGGGCCGGCGCCGGCGGTCCGACTCGGGGATGGAGAACACCACGCAGGTCCACTGCCGGTCCCACGGCAACGGGCCGCTGCCGAACTTCAGCATGCGCCGGCCCTGGGCCCGGGCGTCGTTGACGCTGCTCGCCGCCAGGCGGTAGGCGGTGTTGCGGCCCAGCTTGGTCCCCTCCAGCGAGCCGCGCCGGGCCAGCCGGCTCAGCGCGGCCCGGGCGGCCGCCTCACCGACGCCCAGCGCGCCCAGCAGCGCCACCAGCGCGGCGGACGGGATGAACTCGATGTTCTCGAACCAGTAGCCCAGGAACATCCAGACCAGCAGCTGGGGCGCGGACTCGTCTTGCAACGGGCTTCCCGCGGCCCCGGCATCCACGGCGACTCCGACCACGACGTCCTCGCTCTCGTTCCCCCGCCCCTTGCCCGGAATCGTAGTGACATAACGACCCCGAGTACCCAACAGAGTGGTATGTCGCCCGTCACGGCATCTGTCATACGCGCGGCCGCGGGCCCGAATTGAGGGGTTGGTAAGCACTTCTCCCCATGTGGCCCGGGGCGGGCGGGGCGACGCTGTCGCCATCGCCCCCCGAGCCCGCACCCCGAGGACACCGCCCGTGACCGTCACCTCCGCCCCCGCGTCCCGAGAGATCGGCGCCTACGAGCGCCATGTCCGCAAGGCCACGTCCCACGACCTCGCCGCCATCGGCTGGATCCTGGCCGTGGCGTTCCACGACGACCCGGTCATGACCTGGGCCATCCCCGACGAGCCGCGGCGCCACGCCACGCTGCCCGCAGCCATGGAGCTGCTCGCCGAGTACTTCCAGCCGCTGGGCGCCAACCGGGTCAACGAGTCGGGGACCGGCGCCGCCGTGTGGTCCCCGCCCGGGGTCACGCCCGGCCCCGAGGCCGACGCCGGCCTGACCGCCGGCCTGGAGGCGGCCTGCCCCGACGATCTCGCCCGCCTGGGCGAGGTCATGGACCTGCTGGCCTGGCACCATCCCAGCGAGCCTCACCACTACCTCAACCTGCTGGGCGTCATCCCCGACCGCCAGGGCGCGGGGATCGGCTCGGCGCTGCTGCGCTCCGTGCTCGACGTCGCCGACCACCGCGACGAGCCCGCGTACCTGGAGGCGACGTCGCCCCGCAACCGCGCGCTGTACGAGCGCCACGGCTTCGTGGTCGTGGACGAGCTGCGGACCGGCGACTGCCCGCCGCTGTGGGCCATGTGGCGAAAGCCGAACAGTTCTTGAATCGAGGGTTTCGCGAAGCGAACGGAGCGTCTGTGGGAGCTAGCCTCGGGGCCGTGACGGTCGCGGCGACGACGGTTCCGCCTGGATGTGTGCACGAGACAGGCTTCTACGGGTCCGACGAGGAGCTGCTGGCGATCACGGTGCCGTTCCTGGAAGGTGGGTTGGCGGCCGGCGACCCCACGATCGTGGCCTTCGAGGATCACCACAGTGAGCTGATCCGCCAGGCGTTGGGCGACGCCAAGGGCCTGACCTACCTGAGCTCCATGGGGTACGCCCGGCCGGCGGCCACCCTCCAGCAGCTGCGCCGCTGGGTGGTCGAGGGCGTGGACGCCGGCGCCGAGCGGGTCCGGGTGGTGGGCGACATGCCCCATCCGGGCGTGGGCGTGCCCTGGGACTGGTGGTGCCGCTACGAGGCCACGGTGAACTACGCGCTGGCGGACGTCCCGCTGTGGGGGCTCTGCCCCTACGACACCCGCATCGCACCCGACTACGTGCTGGCCGACGCGGTCGCCACCCATCCGTTCCTGGCCATGACCGACGGGACCCACGTGGTCAACGACCGCTACGAGCCGCCCGACAGCTTCCTGGCCCGGCGGCCGGCCGCGCCGCCCGACCCGTTCGAGGCCCGGCCTCCGGCGGTGTCGCTGATCAGCCCGACCGCGGCCGCTGCCCGCCACGCCGTCGCCGACCTGGCCCAGCGCTCGTGCCTCGAGCCGGTCACCATCGAGAACCTGGTGGTGGGCGTGAGCGAGTCCGTGGCCAACGCCAACGCCCACGGCAGGCCCCCGGTGGAGGTGCGGGCCTGGGCGGTCCCCGACCGCATGGTCGTGACGGTGACCGATCGCGGCACCGGTCCCGACGACCCGTACGTCGGGCTGCTCCCCGGGCGCATGTCGCCGGAGGGCACCGGCGGCCTCGGGATGTGGATCACGTTCCAGCTGTGCGACGACGTGGTCCTGGCCCGCCGCGCCGACGGGTTCACGGTCCGGCTGGTGGCGGGCCGGCCATGACCCAGAAGCTCGAGCTCTCCGGGCTGCCCGACCGCATCCGGGAGTATGGCCGGGGCGCCTTCCTGGTGACGGTGGGCGACTCGGGCACCCCCCACGTCGTGTCGGTGGCGGTCGACTGGGACGGCGCCACGCTCACCACCCAGGCGGGACGCACGTCCCGGTCCAACGTCGCCGCCCGACCCGACGTGACCCTGCTGTGGCCCGGAGCCCCCGGCGACGCCTACGGCCTCCTGGTCGACGGCACCGCCTCGGCCATGGACGGCGCCGAGGGCCCGCTGACCATCACGCCGACGTCCGGCATCCTCCACCGGCTGGCAGAAGCCGAGGGCGACGGCCCCACCTGCCTCCCGGTGACACCCGGCGCGTAGACCCCCTGGCGGTCGCCTATCTTGCGCACCGATGGGGCGCGGGCGACACAACCCAGGACCACTGCTGGCCGCCCTCGCGGCCACGGCAGCCGCAGCCACGGCCGTACTGGCCGCCAAGCGAGCCTCCGCCCGCCGCCGCGCCCAGCCCCCCAGCACCACCACCACACCACCCCGCCATCTGACGCCGTCGACACCGCCCCGCCTGCCGGTCGACGCTCCGGCGGCGCCGTTGGTCGAGGCGGAAACGCCGGTGGTGGTGGAGCCGGAGCCGGAGGCGGTGGTGGCGGTGGAGCCGGAGGCGGGCGAGCCCGCAGGCATCGGCGTGCAGGGGTGGATCGGGGCGGCGGGGCCGCCTCGGCACCTGGCGCAGGGGTCACGGCGGGGGCCGGCGGTCGTCGGAGTGCTGGTCGCCGCCGGGATCGTCGTGCTGCTCGGGGCGGGGGCGATGGTGGTCGCCGGGGCCGGGTCCGGGGAGAGTGGGGCGGCGTCCTCGACCCCGCCCAGCCTGGATTCGATCACGACCGCGGCGCCGGCCACCACGACCACGACGGTGCCGGCGTCGCCCGAGGACGCGTTCGCCGGGGCGGCCAGCCGGCTGGAGGCGGCGGGCACGTTCGCGTACCGGGGGACCGTGACCGCCAGCGACGTCAGCGCGGTGCGTCCCAGCCTGTGGCTGGCCGTGGACGTCACGGTCGACGGCGAGGCGTCGCTGGCCGGCGGGCTGGTGCACGAGGTGGCCGTGGCGGGCAACGGGCGGGCGACCGAGACCGTGGTCGTCGGGGCGGACGTCTGGGGGCGGACCGCCCGGACCCGGGACACACTGGCCGAGGCGGGCTACGAGGGGATCCCCGAGCTGTCCCGGCCCGAGCCTGCCACCAAGGGTGCCGCCGGCCTGGCCGCATGGCTGGCCGCGGTCGACGAGCCCCAGGCCGCCGGGCTCGACGCCCAGGGCCGGCGGCAGTACCGGGGCACGCTCCCGGCTGCCGTGCTCGGGCCCACCGAGCGGGGGCGGCGGGCCGTCGACGCCGAGGTCGTGCTCGTCCTGGACCGCGCGGGCCGGCCCGCCCACGTCGACATCACCACCGTGCCCGGCGGCCCGCCCCTGCACCTCGCCCTCGACCTCAGCGACCTGGGCGCACCGGTCGCGATCGAACCGCCCCCGCCCGCCGGCTAGGCCCAGAGGCCGGAGGCGACGGCTTCGGGGAGGGCCCACGTGGCGGCGTCGGGGTGGCCGGAGCGGACCGCGCTGGCGTTGACCTGGTGGACCGCGGCGGGGAGGTCCAGCAGCTCCACGCCCTCCGGACGGTCGCCGGCCCGCGGGGCGACCAGGACCCGGGGGAGCCGGGCCAGCGCCTCGTCCCGGGCCACAGCGGAGCCGTCGTACCAGGCCGGGTCCAGCACCTGGGCCCACTTGTCGGCGCCGAGGACCACCGCGTCGTAGCCCGCGGCGATGTCGGCGATCAGCCGGGCCTCGGTCACCACCACCCCGAGCCAGGGGCGGGACCCGGCCACCGCCTCCAGCACGGCCCGGCGCCGGTCCACGGGCGGGCCGTCGCCCGGCGACTTGCCCAGCGCGGCGACCGAGAGGACCAGGTCCACCCGGTCGAGCGCACCCTGGCGGACGGCCGCCGACGCCACCGCCAGATGGGCGATCGTCGGCGGGTTGAACGACCCCGGGTAGCAGCCCACCGTCATGCCCGACGACTCTACGCGGAGGGTACCAACCACGGAGCGTGAGTGATACGTTCCGTGGCGACACAAGCGCGGAGCGGATGCGGAACGGTTGGTGGACCACCGCTCGGAGGGAGGACCTGGTCGCTCGTGCACGACATCAGCGCTGCGCCCACACGGGAGGCGCCTCCGGCCCGGGCGATCGTGAGCATCGGCATCTTCGCCCACAACGACGCCGCCACCGTGAGCGGTGTCGTGGGCGCCTTCCTGGCCCAGGCGGAGCGTGACCCGCGGGTCGTCGAGGTCGTGCTCGTGTCGTGCGCCAGCACCGACGCCACCGTGGCGGAGGCCCGCCGGGCCGCAGGAGGCTCGCCGCTGTTCCAGGTCGTCGAGCGCTCCCGGCGCGAGGGCAAGTTGCGGGCCATGGACGACTTCTTCGCCCGGGCCCGGGGCACCGTCCTCGTGCTCTGCGGGGCCGACACCGTGCCGGCGGACGACGCGCTGGCCCGCCTCGTGGACCCGCTCGACGACTTCCCCACCGTCGGCATGGTCGGCGGCCGGGTCGTGCCCGTGGGACCGCCCGCCGACCTGGCCGGGCGGCTCAACGAGGCCCTGTGGCGGCTGCACCACCTGGTGGCCCGGGAGGATCCCAAGCTGGGCGAGATCGTCGCCCTCCGCAGCCGGCTGACCGGGCGCGAGCGCCCCGACGGCGTGTTCTGCGACGAGGTCACCTTCGAGCACGCCACGCGCCGCTCCGGCCTCGGGCTGCGCTACGACAGCGAGCCGCTCGCCTACAACCGGCCGCCCGCCTCGCTGCGGGCCCTGTTCGCCCAGCGCCGGCGCATCGCCTGCCAGCACCGGGCCGCCCGCCGGGTGCTCGGCTACGTGCCGGCGACCTACCGGACCGGCGCGGCGGCCGCGGCCGTGGCCCGCCTGGCCGCCGCCCGGCCCCGCGCCACCCCGACGCTGGCCCTGCTCATGGCGGTGGAGGCGCTGGCCCGCACGCTCGCCCTCGCCGACTACACCTGCGGCCGCCGCTACGCCACCTGGTCCCGCGCCCGCGCCGATGCGTGACGTCACCGGCGCCCGGGGGCTCGTGGTGGTGTCGCCCCACCTGGACGACGCGGTGCTGTCGGCCGGCGGGATCATCGCCGCGACCGCCCGCCGCGGCGGCCGGGTGCGGGTCGTGACCGTGTTCGACGGCGCCCCGGCGGTCATCGGCCCCGACGCCCGGGCGTTCCACGAGGCGTGCGGCCTGGGCGACGACGCCATGGACGTCCGCCGGGGCGAGGACGACCGCGCCCTGGCGACCCTGGGCGCGTCGCCGGAGCGCCTGGGGCTGCGGGAGGCGCTCTACCGCACCGGCACCCGCGGGCAGCCCGTCTACGCGGGTGAGCCCGACATCTTCTGCGCCGACCCCGGGCGCGAGCCCGCCATCGTCGGACAGGTCGCCGAGGCGCTGGCCTGCGCCCTGGACGGCGAGGACAGCGAGGACGGCGAGGACGAGCTGGTGCTGGTGCCGGTGGGCGTCGGCGGCCACGTGGATCACGTGATCGTGCGCCGGGCGGCCGAGCGCGACCTGCGGGCCGGGGACCGGGCCTGGGGCTACTACGAGGAGCTGCCCTACCTCCTGTTCGACCGGTGCAAGGGCTGGGAGGACCAGCTCGGCACGGGGCGGTCGACCGTCGTCCCGCTGGGCGCGCCGGACCGGCGGGCCAAGCTGGCGGCCGCCGCCGAGTACCGGTCCCAGCACCGCATCCTCTGGATCGATCCGGCCCCGTGGCCCACCCAGGTCCCGCCGGCCGAGAGGATCTGGTGGCCGTGACCGGCGTGATCCACCTCATCCAGCCCCAGCCGCCGGGCAGCATCGGCGGCGCCGACCTCCACATCGCGGACCTGGCCGAGGCCCAGCGCGAGCACGGCGAGACCGTGCCCCGGGTGCTGGCCATCGGCAACGACGACTACACCGACCTGGTCCGGGCCCGGGGCGTGGCCGCCTCCACGGCCTCGGGGGTGGGCGACCTCGTCGGGCGCCTGGGGGCCGTGCTGGCCCGCCAGCCGGGACCGGCGGTGGTCCACAGCCACGGCTACGAGGGCGACTTCGCCGCCGCCCGCTCCCGACTGGCCCGCCACCGCACCGCCGACGGCCGCCGTCCCGTGTACGTCGCCACCGCCCACGGCTGGGTGCGCACCGGGCCCCGCCTGCGCACCAAGACGGTGGTCGACCACGGCTGCCTGCGGCTGTTCGACGCGGTGATCACGTCGTGCCCGCGCGAGTCCGAGCGGCTGGCCCGCCGCCCCGGCCTGCCGCCCGTGCGCTTCGTGGCCAACGGCGTCCGGGTGCCCGCGCCCACGGACCGGCGCGTCCTGCGGGACCGGCTCGGCGTGGCCCCCGACCGCCGGGTCGTGGGGTTCGTGGGCCGCCTGGCCCCGGAGAAGCGGCCCGACCTGTTCGTGGACATGGCGGCCCGGCTGGTGCCGGACCACGGCGACGTCCACTTCGCCCTGTTCGGCGGGGGACCCGACCTCGCCGCCACCGGCCGCCGGGTCGAGCGCCGGGACCTGGGCCACCGGGTGCACGTGGCCGGCTACTGGCCGGACGCGGCCGCCATCCTCAGCGGGCTCGACCTGCTGGTCTGCTGCAGCGACGCCGAGGGCACCCCCCGGGCGGTGATCGAGGCCATGGCCTACGGGATCCCGGTCGTCGCCACCCGCGTGGGCGGGGTGGGCACGCTGGTGGCCGACGGCCTGACCGGCCGGCTGGTCCCGCGGGGCGATGCCGCCGCCGCGGCCCGCGCGGTGGCGGCGCTGCTGGCCGATCCGGCCACGGCGGCCCGCTACGGCGCCGCGGGCCGCGAGCGGGTGGCGCAGCAGTTCACGCTGGAGCGGATGCGGGCCGCGGTCGCCGCCGTCTACGCCGAGACCCAGGCCCGGGCCCGGAAGGGGTGAGCGGGGTGCGGTTCAAGGTCCTGTTCACCGCCTGGAACTGCCGCAGGTGGCTCCCCACCGGGCTGGCGGCGCTGGCCGCCCAGACCGACGACGCGGTGGACGTCTGCGTGGTGGACGACGCCTCCGACGACCCCGGGCAGTGGCCTCTCATCCAGGAGTTCTGCCGCCGCCGGGGCTGGGCCGCCATCCACAACGACACCCGGCGGGGCTGCATGTACAACCAGGTCCAGGCCGCGCACCACCTCGATCCCCGGCCCGGGGACGTGCTGGTGTTCCACGACGGCGACGACCGCCTGGCCGCGCCCGACACCCTGGCCCGCCTGCGCTGGCACTACCGGCAGGACGAGCCGCTGATGACCTACGGGAGCTACTGCTGCACCCCCTGCGACCCGTGGGTGACGCCCGCCCAGGAGTTCCCCCGCGGCGTCATCGCCCGCAACGCCTACCGGGCCTTCAGCGGCCGCGACGAGCCCGACCCCGTCTGGTTCAACCACCTGCGCAGCGTGCGCTTCGGGGTGTTCGACCGCATCGACCCCGACGTCCACTTCCGCTGGCCGGACGGCTCGTGGTTCCGCAAGTGCTGCGACACGGCCGTCATGGTCCCGGCCCTGGAGCTGGCGGGCGGCCGCCACCGCTTCGTCCCCGACGTGCTCTACGTCTACACCCGGGACAACCCGCTCAGCGACTGCCGCTACGACCTGGACGAGATCGAGCGCGTCCACCACCGCATCTTCCACGAGATCGCCCCCCTCGATCCGCTGGACGAGATCCGCGTGCCGGGCACGTTGCTGTCCGAGCCGCGGCGACACATCGCCGAGGAGTGGGCCTGATGGACGAGCGCGAGCGGTACCTGTTCGACCTGCGCGGCTACCTGGTGGTCCCGGGCGTGCTCGACCCGGAGGAGGTGACCGCCGTCAACGACGCGGTCGACGCCCGCGGCATCCCCGAGCTGCTGGAGGAGACGCCGTACATCCACAGCGGCTTCCCGCTCACCGAGCCGGAACGCATGAACACCGACCCGGCCCGGGGCCCGGTCGACACCTACCTCGGTGCACTCATGGACTGGGGCCAGCCGCTGCGGGACCTGGCGCTGCACCCCCGGCTGGTCCCCTACCTGGAGGCGATCTTCGGGCCTCACTACCGGCTCGACCACAGCTACGGCATCTTCATGCGCAAGGGGGCGGGCGCCCGGGGGCCCCACCACCTCCACAACGGCGGCACCCCCCACGACCCCTCGCAGTACTACCTGGTGCGCGACGGCCGGATCTTCACCGGCCTGGTGGTCGTGTCGCTCGCCCTGTCGGACTGCGGACCGGGCGACGGCGGGTTCTGCTGCATCCCCGGCAGCCACACCTCGGCGTTCCCCCTGCCCGACGAGGTCGCGGCCATCGTGGACGACACCGACCCGGTCGTGCAGGTGCCGGTGCAGGCGGGTGACGCGGTGATCTTCACCGAGGCCACGACGCACGGCTGCATCCCGTGGACCGCGCCGCACGACCGCCGGGCGATCCTGCTCAAGTACTGCCCCGCGTTCATGCAGTGGGAGCGGGACTCGCCCATGACCGACCCGGCGCGGGGCTGGCGCCCGGACGAGCGGCGGCTGCTGAGCGGGCCCTACGCGGGCCAGCGGCCTCCGGTGGACGCGGGCCGATGAGCCTGGGCGCCCGGGTCGCCACGTCCGCGGCCGAGGTGGCGGAGCTGGCGCCCCGCTGGGAGGACCTGGCCCGGCGGGCCGCGTGCCGCTCGCCGTTCCAGTCCCCCGCCTGGGTGTCGGCCTGGCTGGCGCACCTCGGCTGCGGGGCCGAGCCGCTGGTGATCGAGGTGCGCGACGGCGACCGCACGGTCGGCGTGGTGCCGCTGGCCCGGACCGCGGGCAACGGCGCGGTGCGCTTCGCCGGGTGCCCGCTGAACGACCGGAACGGCGCGGTCGCAGCGCCGTCGGACCTCGGCCCCGTCTGGTCGGCGGCGCTCGGCGCCCTGGCGGACGCAGTCCCCGGGGCCACGCTGGAGGTGGAGGACCTGGCCCCGGAGGACGCCGCGGTCCTGGCCGGGGCCGCGGTCGAGCCGCTGGCGCCGACCCCGTCGCCGGTGCTGCCCCTGTCCGGCGACCGGGCGCGGGGCACCTTCACCCGCAAGCACCTCCAGAACCTGCGCCGCCAGGAGCGGGCGCTGGCCGCCGAGCACGGTCCGCTGGCCTTCTGGGTGGACCGGGGCGACGCCCTGCTGGCCGAGGACCTGGTCGCGTTCTGCGCGCTGCGCCGGTCCCGCTGGCGGGCGACCGGCGAGCTGGGCCGGCTGGCGCCGGTCGAGCGGGGCGAGGAGCTGGACGCCTTCCTGGTGGCCTGGGCCCGCGGCCCGGCGGCCGGCGGGACCCCGGCGCTGGCCCGGCTGTTCGCGGGCGACCGCTGCGCCGCCGCCCACCTGTGCGTCGAGTGGGGCGGGACCGTGCTCGTCTACATGACGGCCCACGACCCGGCGCTGCGACGCCACGGGCCGGGCACGCTGTGCCACCTCGCCACCATCGACTGGGCGATCCGCGAGGGCCGGCTGGTCTACGACTTCGGGCGGGGCGACGAGCCCTACAAGTACGCGCTCGGGGCCCGGCCGCGGGACCTGCCGGGCGTGCGCATCTCCCTGGGGCCGGCGTGAGGCCGGCGAGCGATCGCGACACGCCGGGGCGCTGGGACCGCTGGTACCGGGGGGTCGTGGCGCCCGCGACGTTCGGCGACCCCGCGACCTACGCGCTGGGCGCCGACTTCCTGGCCGGGTGCCGCACGATCGAGGACTGGGGCTGCGGGACCGGCGGGCTGCGGGCCTACGTCGACCCGGCCCGCTACCGCGGCATCGACGGATCCGCCTCGGCGTTCGCCGACGAGGTGGCCGACCTGCGCACCTACCGCAGCCGGGTCGACGGCGTGTTCCTGCGCCACGTCCTGGAGCACAACCGGGACTGGCGCGCCATCCTGGCCGGGGCGGTGGCGTCGTTCCACCGGCGGCTGGTGGTGGTGCTGTTCACGCCGCTGGCGGACGGGGACGAAGCCGTCGAGGTCGACTACTGCCACGAGCTCGGGGTGCCCGACCTGTCGCTGCCCCGCGCCGCCTTCGTGTCCGCCTTCGCCCCCTACCGCTGGTGGGTGGACGAGCTGGACACCGCCAGCTTCTACGGGCACGAGACGATCTTCTACGTCAGCGCCGCGCACGACGCAGGGCGGTGACGATCGCCCCGGGGGTCAGGGCCCCGACCTCCCGGCGGAACGCGGCCAGGGCCATGGCGTAGGCGCGGGCCTGGTGGCGGGCGCCCTGGTAGTGGGGGTCGTGGTTGTCGCTGGCCCACTCGAAGTACTTGTTGGCGGTGTCCTCGGACCGGAACACGCCGGCGAGCGTGCCCTGGCCGCGGTGCACCAGGTGGCCGCGGGCGGTGAAGGGGAACGAGCACGCCGCCAGCCCGGCGCGCCGGCAGGACAGCTCGAAGCCCGTGGCCGGGTCGCCGGCCTCGGCGAAGGGCACGGTCGGCGACCGCCACACCGTGGCCGGGCGGAACAGCAGGGAGTACAGGCCCAGCCGGAACTGGCGCTGCCAGGGGTTCCAGATCGTCTCGCCCACCAGGTCGACGTCCAGGCCCGTGACCCGATCGAGCGTGCCGGGATCGAGCAGGACACAGTCCGAGTCGAGCAGCCACACCCAGTCGCCCGTGTCCTCGCCCGCGGCGGCGAGCGCGCCCAGGTGCCAGATGCCCTGGTCCAGCGCAGGGCCGTGGTACAGGTTGGCGTCGTTGAGCACGGCGTCGACCAGTCCCGCCCGCGCGGCCGCCTCCGCCAGGTCACGGCCGCCGTCGGTCGAGCCGTTGTCGACCACCACGATGCGCCGCAACCGCGGCCCGGCCACCCGCAACAGGCTGGCGAGCAGCAGCCCGGTCAGCTCCAGGGTGTTGTGGGTGACGGTCACGACCGAGGCGCCGCCGGATGGGCCGGCGCGCCGGGCGGCGGGCCACCAGCGGGGCGCGACGTCCCGGCCGGGCACGACCCAGCGGGCGGCGGTCCGCTCCACTGGCGCCAGTGTCGCGTCTGGTCAACGATGGCGGCCTCACACATGCGCACCACGACGTTCCACCTGAGCTGCGCGGCAGGGTTCGAGTCGGTGGTCGGCCGGGCCCTGCGCGCCGACCTGAGCGCGCTGTCGCGCCTGGACGAGGACTCGGGCCGGCTGCGGCTGGAGGCGCCCGCGCAGGTGGCGGCGGTGCTGCGGGACCTGCCCTACCTGTCGGTGGCGCTGGAGGAGCTGGCCGTCACCCGCTACCGCGGGATGGACGCGGCCCTGCGTTCGCTGGCGGGCATGCTCGACGGCCGGGCCCGGCCCCCGGTCGTGCGCTCGGCCCGGACGTTCCGGCTGCGGGTGTCGGACGGGGGCCGGCTGGTGCGGGTCGACCCCGGCGCCCGGGAGGCGCTGGAGCGGGCCGTGGCGAGCTGGGGCCGGCTGCGGCCAGAGCCCCGGGGCGGCGACCTGGAGCTGTGGGTCACCCACCGCCGCGACGCGCCCGACGTCGACCTGTCGGTGCGCTTCGACGTGCCCGAGGCGACCAAGGTGCCGCGCGGTGCGCTGACCCGGGAGGTGGCGGGCGCGCTGGTGCGGGTGGAGGACCCCGCGCCCCACGAGCGGGTGCTCGACCCGTTCGCGGGCAGCGGCGCCATCCCCCTGGCCCGGGCCCGCTACCCGTTCCGCTCGATCGTGGCCAGCGACGTGGACAAGGCCACGGCGACCGCGCTGCGGCGGCTCCACCCGGGAGTCCGGGCGGCCCGGGCCGACATCCACGACCTACGGGCACTGCGGGACCTCGTGGACGGGGGCGCGGTCGAGCGCATCATCACCGACCCGCCGTGGGGGCTGTACGAAGGCGCCCCGGTCGACGCGCTCGACATCCACCGGGCCCTGTGGGCGGTCGGCGACGACCTGCTGGCCCCGGGCGGGTCGCTCACGGTCCTGACCGGGGCCACCGACGACGCCCGCTCGGCGCTGACCGACAGCGACCTGGTCGAGACCGGGGCGCTCCCGGTGCTGGTCAACGGCAAGAAGGCGACGGTGCTCACGGTCCGCCACCGGGACGGCTGATGCGCCCACCGGCGGCCGACGCGCCCTGCGGGCGGCTGGCGGGCGACCGGGTGGCCGGTGTGCTGAGGTTCCGGGGCGTGCGCTACGCCAGCGCGCCGGTCGGGCCGTTGCGCTGGCGACCCCCCGTACCGCTGGCACCGACCGGCGGGGTGCGGGACTGCCGGCACTTCGTGGCCGCCCCCCAGCCCCGGGCCCCGGGCGAGTTCGGGCGGGTGTTCCCCGTGCGCGGCGAGCGGGACGAGGACTGCCTGGCGCTCAACGTCTGGACCCCGGACCTGCGGGGCCGCGCCCCGGTGCTCGTGTGGCTGCACGGCGGCGGGTTCGAGGCCGGGGGCGGGGGCGAGCCCGACTGCGATGGCACGGCGCTGGCGAGCGGGGGCCTTGTCGTGGTCACCGTGAACTACCGGCTGGGCGCGCTGGCGCTCGGCGGGCTGGCGTTGGAGGACCAGATCGCCGCGCTGGCCTGGGTGCGGGACAACGTGGCCGCGCTGGGCGGCGACCCGGAGCGGGTCACGCTGGCCGGGAGCTCCGCGGGGGCGATGAGCATCGCCTGCCTGCTCCGGCGGCCCGAGGCGCGCGGGCTGTTCCGGGCCGCGATCCTCCAGAGCGGCGCCGCCGCGGGAGTGTCCCCCGAGGTGGGCGCCCGCGTGGCCGCGCTGGTGCGGCGGGAGCTGGCCGATCCTGCGGCGGCGCCGGTGGCGGCGGTGCTCGCGGCCCAGGCCACGGTGACACCCGAGGCGCGGGCGCTGCTGGGCGACGAGGACGGGTTGGGCATGGTGTTCCAGCCCGTCGTCTCGCCCGCGCCGCTGGCGGTCGAGGTCCCGGTGATCATCGGGACGACCGCCGACGAGTGGGCGCTGTTCTCCGGTCTCGGGACCGGCGACGCGTCCGAGGACGCGGCCCGCACCGAGCGCGTCTTCCGGCGCCCGGCGCTCGACCTGGCGACGGCACTCGCCCGGGCCGGCGTGCCCGTGTGGCTCTACCGCTTCGCCTGGCGGCCCCACCCGGCCGACGACACGCGGGGGCTGGGAGCGTGCCACGGGATCGAGATCCCGTTCGTGTTCGACACCTTCGCCTGCGCGACCGGCCGGGCCCTGGCCCCCGGCGGCGCCAGGTCGGCCACCCGGGCCGCGGTGCGCAGCGCGTGGGGGGCGTTCGTCGAGTGCGCCGATCCCGGTCCTGGCTGGCCCCGTCACGACCCGGACCGGGGCACCGAGATGGTGTTCGCCTAGGCGCCTTGGCGCTGTTCCATCAGCTCCTGGATGGCGCTGGGGAAGGTGCGCTCGAAGTCGATCAGCTTGGCCCACGTCGGCGTCACGACGATCCGCACCATGCCGTCGTAGAGCGCTCGGGTCTGGGTCTCCCATTCGGCCCGTTGCTCAGGCGTCATCTCGTATGTGCCGCTGGACTCCATGAACTCGTCGGGGATGCCGTCGACCACGTCCAACTCGGCCTCACCCCGGATGAGCAGGATCCTGGGCGGGTGCACCTCCGTGTCGATCTCCAGGGCCACCGCCGGGTTGTGGCGCAGGGCCGGGAGCTTCGGGGCGTTCTTCGCCGTGCACATCACGATCTCCGAGCCGTTCCACGTGAAACCGATCGGGACCGTCCGGGGCGTGCCGTCCTTGGCGACATAGGCCACGCGGGCCAGGTCGCGGGCCAGCAGCTCCTGGCTGGCCGGACGGTTCAGGACGTCGCTGACCTCGTTCTGCTGCATACGGAGTGCCTTCCCGCCATCCGCACCGGGCTAGACGTCGGTGCGGCGGAGGACGGCGCGCACGCCCCGGTGGTCCGAGCCGACGTCCGGGGTGATGGTGGCCGACTCGACGGCCCAGTGTCGTGAGACCAGCACATGGTCGAACTGGACCACCGGCCGGCCGCTCGGGAAGGTGGCGCCCCGCACCGCGGGCGCCAGGCCCGGACCCGGGCGCACGAGGCGGCGGGGCAGGTTGGCGTCGCCCGCCACCACCGTGGGCCGGTCCCCGTCGCCGGCCGCGGTCGCCTCCAGCGCCCGGCGGAGCTGGCCCAGCGCCAGCGGGAAGCGGTGGGTGAGGTGGAGATTGGCGACCCGCACCGTCTCGCCGCCGTGCGGGAGGTCCACCACCTGCACCGCCCGCTCGGCGTCGGCCGGGGCGTGGCCCAGGGGCACGACCCGCTGGCGGGCGGGACCGGCGCGGTGCAGCACGGCCAGGCCCCAGGTGCCGGGGACACGGGCTCGCGCCACGTCCAGGCGCCGGCCCACCAGGTCGGCCCGCTCGACCAGCACCGCCCGGCTCACCTCGTAGCCGCGGGCCCGGGCGGCCTCGGCGAGCGGATCCTCGCCCGCGGCCGCCCACACCTCCTGGAGCAGCACCAGGTCGGCGTCGAGCACGTCCAGCGCCCGGCCGTCCTGGCCCCAGTGGATGTTGAGCGAGGCCACGACCAGCCGGGACACCGTTCGGTACGTTACGGGAACCCATGTCCGTCGCTGACCTGGCTCCGATCCGGTCCGACGTCGACGACGCCCTCGCCGACCTGCGGGCCTTCGGGTGCTGCCGGGTCGCGGGCCTGCTGCCGCCGGCGCTCCTGGACCGGGTGGCGGCGGCCGTGTCCCGCCTGGCGGCGGCGGACCGTGACGGCCCCGATCCCTACGCCTACGGCCGCACCAACCAGCGGGTGTGGTCGCTGATCCACCGTGACGACGTGTTCCTGGAGCTGGCCGAGCACGCCCCCGCGTTGGGGATCATGCGGTCGATGCTGGGGCCCGACCCGCTGCTGTCCAACATGTCCGCCAACATCGTGGGGCCGGGCGGGGCGGGCATGGTGGCCCACTGGGACCAGGACTGGGCCGAGCGTCCGTGGCCCCACGCCCTGGTGGCCCACGCCATCTGGATGCTGGACGACTTCACCGAGGCCAACGGGCCGACGCTGGTGTGGCCGGGATCGCACCTGCTGGCCGGGCCGCCGCAGGGCGAGGGCCGGCCCGCCACCGGACCGGCGGGGACCTGCCTGATGGTGGACGGCCGCACCTGGCACGCGGTCGCCCCCAACCGCTCGCCGAGCAGCCGGCGCGGCGTGCTGGCGTACTACTGCCGGCCCTACATCCGCCAGC
>DATBGF010000365.1:0-6232 GCA_036558145.1 Acidimicrobiales bacterium | reverse complement strand
GCGCGATCGTCCGGGGTGAGGCTCTGGGTGACGAAGTAGGCGAGGTCACGCGCGCCCCGGGACCGGTCGACCAGCTGCCAGTCGCACAACGTCACCCGCCCACTCGGCCCGAAGAACATGTTGTCGAGGCGCAGGTCGCCGTGGGACAGCGTGAGCGGGGCCGCGGCCAGCTGCGCGAGCAGTCCGGGCAGCAGGTCTCCGAAGCGGTCGCCCAGGTCCAGCACGACGGGTGGCAGGCGGTCGCCGGCCCGGTCCCGGATCGTGGGCCAGCCGGCGGCGAACGCGGCGGCGACGGGCGTCACCAGTGACGGGTCGTCCACCCGCCGCAGCCAGGTGTGCCCGTCCAGGCCGCGCTCGTCCCAGTGGGCGGCATGGTGGTCGGCCAGCGCCAGCACCACGGCTTCGGCCCGGTCCGGCGGGCACCCCTCGATCTGGTCGCAGGTCCCCGCCCCGCCCATGTCCTCCAGCAGCAGGACGAAGGCGCCCGTGGCCTCGTCGAAATCTGCGTGGTGGCAGCAGACCGCCAGCGGGACGGCCGCCCCCAGGTGCAGGTTGAAGCACACCTCGTTGCGGTACATGCCGATGCCATCGGCGACGGCACGGCTGCGCTCCCCCGCAGCGGTCACCTTGGCGACCAGGGTGTCGGGACCACCGCCGGTCGGGTCCTCCCAGCGCAGCCGGAGCCGGCGCAGCGCGCCCAGCAGCCCGTAGCCGGCGCCGAGGGGCTCGGCCCGCACGCCGGCCACCGCCCCCGCGGCCGGGTACACGGGCGACAGGGCCCGGGTCAGCCATGCGGCGGTGACCGCGGACGCGTCTGCCGGTACTTCGGGTTGGTCGCTCAGCTTCCCGCCTCCCGCCGAGGTGGCCTGACACCACTCTGAGCGGTGACGATACCCAGAGTGGTGTGAATCCACCCCCGTGGAGCGAAGCCATCTCACCCCCTCGGCGACGAGGCTGTCCGGACCCGGTCCCGCGAGGTAGGCCGATGCCGTACTACGAGTTCGTCGTGCGAGGCGTGGTGGACGCCGACGCGCTGGAACAGGAGACGGGCCTCTCGTGCACCGTCGCCGACCGTGCCGTGCGACTCGGCGGCGAGCTGATCGACCGGGCCGCGCTGCACGGGATCATCGAACGCATGTATCGGTTGGGGTTGGACCTCGTCACAGTCGAGAGGCGCGCACCAAGCCACGCACCGTGACGAGTGCCTAAGCTCGCGGCTGTACTCCGTGCTAGGGGAGGCGAGGGAGGCGGGAGTGCCACACGCCGACAGCTCGAGGCCGCGCGGGACCTCGTCGCGGATGCCGTATGCGCACCTGCCGGCGCACATCGTGCGGCGCGGGCGGCTGGCGGACGCGTTGGGCACCTCGAGCGCCCGGCTGGTCGTGGTGACCGGACCGGCCGGGTCGGGCAAGACCGTCGCCGTGCGCGACTGGATGTCCACGCTGGACGAGCCCGTCGCCTGGCTGTCGCTCGACGCCCGCCACGCCGATCCCGAGCACCTGCTGGACGCGATCCTCGACGCGCTCGACGACCTTGCCCCCGGGCTGCACGACGCCCTGTCCCAGGACGACCCCGAGCGCCACGTGCCCGAGCGGGCCTTCGGCCGGGCGGCAGAGCACCTCGCCTCGTGGTCCGACGCCACGCTGGTCCTCGACGACGTCCACGAGGTCGGCTACAGCCCGGCGGCGACGGTGCTGGCAGCCCTGGCCGCCGCGATCGCGTCGACCCCGGTGCGGCTGGTCATCTGCAGCCGCTCGGACCCGCCCATCGCGCTGCACCGCTTCCGCCTGGCCGGCGAGCTGGTGGAGCTGCGCGAGGCGGACCTGCGCTTCGATCCCGACGAGGCCCAGCAGTTCTTCGCCCGGTTCCCCGAGGTGGACCTCGACCGCGCCCAGGTCGAGCTGCTCGCCGATCGGACCGAGGGCTGGGCCGCGGGGCTCCAGTTCGCCGCCCTGTCCCTGGCCGGCCGGGCCGATGTCGACGCCTTCGTGGACCGGTTCGCGGGCAGCGACCGCCACGTGGCCGACTTCCTCCTGGACGAGGTGCTGGACCGCCAGCCGGAGGACGTCCGGGCCTTCCTGCTGGCCACCTCCGTCCTCGGGCGCCTGCGGGCCGACCTGTGCGAGCACGTCACCGGCCGGTCCGATGCCGCCGCGCTGCTGCGCCGGGTCGAGGTCGAGAACCTGTTCCTCGTCCCCCTCGACGACGAGCGGGCCTGGTTCCGCTACCACCACCTCTTCGGCCAGCTCCTGCGGCGCGAGCTGCGGGTCACCCGGCCCGACCTCGAGCTGCAGGGCCACGAGCGGGCCGCAGCGTGGTTCGCGGAGCACGGCGAGCCCGGCCTGGCCATCGACCACCTGCTGGACGCCGGCCACCAGGAGGAAGCGTTCGTCCTGCTCACCCGGCACCTGCGGGACTACCTCGCCGCGGGGCGTCACGAGACGGTGCGGGGCTGGCTGTCCCAGCTGCCGACCGATTTCGTCGATCGCGGCCCGGGTCACCTGCTGCTGGTCGCGTTCGCCTACGCCCGCTGCGGTGAGATCGGGCTGGCCTACGAGATCCTCGAGCGGGCCCGGGCCGCGGCCACGCCGGCCGAGCGGGACGAGCTCGGGCTCCACTTCGACGTGACGCTGGCGTCCTTCACCGCCATCCTGGGCGATCCCGACCGGTCGATCGCGCTGGGCCGGGCGGTCTGGGAGCACCGGGACGAGGTCGACTTCTCCGCCATGGAGCCGGACCTGGCCACCGCCACCCGCCAGCTGTGGGACTACCTGCCGGTGGCGCTCGCCCGGGCCCACGCCCTGCTGGACGACCGCACCGGCGCCCGGCACTGGGCCTCGGTGCTGCGCCAGCAGGGACCGGCGCTGCCCGGCGACCTGGTGGGCACGCTCGGCGCCGAGGCGTGGGCGGAGGCCCGCAACGGCCGGCTGCGGCTCGGGGCCGAGCTGGCCGAGCAGGCCCTCGTGCTGGGCACCGAGCAAGGTCGCGCCTCGTGGCGGGCCATGATCGGGGCCCGGACCGCCCTGGCGCTGGTGCACCGGGAGCGGGACGAGCTCGACCGGGCGATGGCGATCCTGGCCCCGCACCTCGACAGCGCCCTGCGGGAGGGCCACGTCGCCATCACCACGCTGGGTGAGATCGAGCTGGCCCGGGTCGAGTGCGCCCGGGGCGAGCCCGACGAGGCCGTCCGGCGGCTGATGCGGGTCCGGCGCGACCGCGCCGCTCGCGGGACGCCCCGGTTCCTGGCCTCGGTGCTCGACGTGGCGGAGTGCCGCGTGCGGCTGCTGGTGGGCGATCTCGACCGGGCCCAGGACCTGTTCGACGACCTCGAGCCGGGACCGGAGCGGTCGCTGCTGGAGGCCCGGCTGGCGCTGGCCGGCGGCGGTCCCGCCACCGTGGACGGGCTGCTCGCGGCGGTGCGCGAGGACGGCAACCGGCGCCAGCGCTTCGAGGCCGCCGCGCTGGCCGCCCGGGCCGCGGCCCAGGATGGGGACCTGGCCGCCGCCCGCCGGGCGCTCGGGGGCGTGGCGGCGCTGGCCCAGCGGGAGGGGGCGCTGCGCACGTTCCTGGACGAGGGCTTCGACATCCGCGACCTGGTGACGGCGCCGGCCGCACCGGGACTCAGCGTCGCGGCCGCGTCGGTCCGGGCGTCGCAGGCGCAGGCGGGCGTCGCCCTGGTCGAGGCGCTGAGCGAGCGCGAGCTGTCGGTCCTGCGCTACCTGCCCAGCCGGCTGTCCAACCGGGAGATCGGCGACGAGCTGTACGTCTCGCTCAACACGGTGAAGTCCCACCTCAAGACGATCTACCGCAAACTCGACGTGGACCGGCGCGACGACGCGGTCCGGCGGGCCCGCCAGCTCGGGCTGTTGTGAGCGCAAGTTGAATCGCGATTCACCCCCGGCGGGTGTGCAGCCTTCACCCACCGCGCCCTCACGATGGGTAGCGTGCCGGACGTCGCTGAGATCACGCTCCGCTGTCGGGGTGCCCGCCGGCTGACCGCGGGATTCGCCGGCTGGGAGGTCGAGGCCGACGGGCCGTTCACCATCCTGCGCCGCCTCGACGCCAGCCCGGCGGACATCCACGCCGCGCTGGTCCAGGTCGCCGACCTGGGGCTCGAGCTGGAGTCCCTGCGGCGGCTCGAGCTCCTGCCCTGACCGGATCGACTGCCGCAGGCCCGTCGCCGTCCTAGCATCCGGCCCATGGCCAAGGACGCCGCGGCTGAGCTGCGCCGCTTCGCGCTGGACCTCCCAGGAGCCTACGAGGACTTCCCGTGGGGCGACCGGGTGGCCAAGGTGGGCAAGAAGATCTTCGCCTTCCTAGGCGCCGCGGAGGAGGCAGGGGAGCGGGACGAGCGGGAGGAGCGGGGGGTCGGCCTCGGGGTCAAGCTGCGCGAGTCCCACGAGGAGGCCCTCGGGATGGACTTCACCACCCCCTCGGGCTACGGCCTCGGACGGCACGGGTGGGTCAACTGCTCGTTCCCGCCGGGCGCGGCTGTACCGGTCGAACTGCTGTGCGATTGGATCGACGAGAGCTATCGTCTGATCGCCGCGAAACGCCTCGTCGCGGAGCTGGATCGTCGGGCGAATTCCTGAATCACGGTTCGCCTGACAGAGTTGTCATCGGGTACTGGTGAGAGGTACCCCACGCCTTCGCCCGCCCAAGGGAGCCCGCCTGTGCCGCTGCTGGATGTCCATGGTCAGCTTGTCAACGTCGTCGATCGCGGGGCCGGCGAGGCCGTCGTGTTCCTCCATGCCTTCCCGTTGCAGGCGGCGATGTGGGACTACCAGGTCGACGAGCTGGAGAGCACCCACCGGTGCCTGGCCATCGACCTACCGGGCTTCGGCCAGTCACCCCCGCCCGAGGACCCCGACGCCGCCTCGATGCGGGGCTGGGCCGACCTCGTGGCGGGCGTGCTCGACCAGCTGGACGTCGACCAGGCCACGTTCGTGGGGGCGTCGATGGGTGGCTACCTCGCCATGGCGATCCTGCGCCACCACCCGGCGCGGGTCCGCCAGCTCGTGCTGTCCGACACCCGGGCCCGCTCGGACGACCCGTCCGTGGCCCAGCGCCGCAGCGCCCAGCAGGACCAGATCCGGGGTGGGGCCGAGGTCGGATCGCTGTCCAAGGAGACGGTCGAGGGCCTGCTGTCGGCGGGGTCGATGGCCCGGCCGGAGCTGGTGGACTACGTCCATGCCCTGGCCGACGGCGCCGATCCCGAGGGCTGGGTGGCCGCTCTGGAGGCCATGAAGAACCGGCCGGACTCGATGCTGCTGCTGCGCCAGGCCGAGGTGCGGGCCCTGGTCATCGTGGGCGAGCTCGATCGGGTCACCCCCATCGCCGAGGCCATGAGCGTGCGGTCGCTGCTCAAGGGCGAGCTGGTCATCGTGCCCAACGTCGGCCACCTGCCCAACGTCGAGGACCCGCTCGCCTTCAACGAGGCGCTCGTGGGCTTCCTGACCGCCTGACCCCCGACCCGGGTCGGCGGGCGCCCCGACGGGCGCCCGCCATTTTCTTTTTTCGAGTTTTTCCGCCGTTCGCAAATTACATCAATGTTGTTTGTCATACCCCCTCGGGATGATGGCTCGTGTCCGATCGGGGCTGCGGCCCCGGCGCGAGGAGGAGACCTGAGGTGGAACCGCAGGGGTGTGACAAGGACGACGAGCTGGTGCAGGTCATGAGGCGGCTGGCGGCGGGTGACGAGGCGGCGGTGGTGACGCTGTACGAGCGCTACGGCTCGTCGATCGCGGCCGCGGTGCGGCACGTGGCCCGCAGCCGACCAGGCCGGCTCGACGACGACGACGTAGGTGGCGCGGTGCTCGACGTCTGCTTCGAGCTGGCCCGTGTCGCGAGTGCCTGGTCGCCCGCGGGCGGCGCACTGCCCTGGGTCTGGGCGAGGCACCGGGTGGCGGGCGCGGTCGACCGCGCACTGGGCCAGCAGGCCCAGTCCCTGGACGACCAGCGCGCCGAGGTCCTCGACCGCCTGGCCGCCGGCGTCGCCCCGGGCCCCTCCGGCGACGAGCCGTCGCTGCTGGACACCCTGCACCGCCTGGCGACCGACGACCACTCACCCGAGCCCGCGCTGGCGGACGCATCCCCCGGCTCCGGCTCCGGCTCGGCGCCCTCCGGCCGGCGGTCTTTAGTTGCCCCCGCCTCCGGCTCCG
Organism: Acidimicrobiales bacterium; assembly: GCA_036558145.1. Classification (GTDB taxonomy): domain Bacteria; phylum Actinomycetota; class Acidimicrobiia; order Acidimicrobiales; family VFJN01; genus ZC4RG19. The sequence goes on along the minus strand of DATBGF010000365.1, from coordinate 71 downwards.
GCTCGGCGCCCTCTGGGCGGCGGTCGTTGGTTGCCCCCGCCTCCGGCTCCGGCTCGGCGCCCTCTGGGCGG